>NZ_JAJCNB010000153.1:0-238 GCF_020560825.1 Dorea sp. 210702-DFI.3.17 | reverse complement strand
CCTGCGAGTACCGCACCGGCGAAGTGACTGAGCCGGCGAGAGCGCCAATGTACAACCATAATGGAGTGGAGGTTATACCTTAGCATATCTCGCAACAGATACCTGTTGAAACTGCACGGCAAGCCGTGTCGTATATACAAATGAAATTGGCATTTCGACTGCTACCATAAACGATATAAGTATTTTGATTATCCAATAAAAGGGGAGAAGATGAATATTCCCTATAACGTCTTTATGA
>NZ_JAJCNB010000152.1:0-239 GCF_020560825.1 Dorea sp. 210702-DFI.3.17 | reverse complement strand
CTGAATTTGATAAGCAACTTGCTACATACTCATAATAAGGAGCTAAATAGAACACGAATGGGAAATACTCAAATGCCAAACTAAAGAAGATATTGGCCAAAATAAACGCTATACCGAGAGAGAAACTTGATTTTTCAACTTCCTAAAACAGTGTTGTTCAAACATTTCTACTTATTTGTACTTACCAGTTGAACCTACGTTTCCCTAATAAAATGTCTATGGTAAAAAGTTAAAAAATC
>NZ_JAJCNB010000151.1:0-240 GCF_020560825.1 Dorea sp. 210702-DFI.3.17 | reverse complement strand
AATTCTTCTTATCAGTATGGTTGAGAATGTGAAAGGAATCGGTGGAAGTGGTTATGTTGTTAAACAGGATGCAACCGTATTGGAGGAATATTTTGAAAAATAAAAAAATTTTTACGGGGAATTATTACATATGTAAGAAAATTGCGATGATATTGATAGTTCTTATTGTTTTTACAGGGTGCGGCCAAAATCGAATTACGGAAAAAGAAGAAAAGAAAGAAACCGTAGAATCTGAAATGA
>NZ_JAJCNB010000150.1:0-241 GCF_020560825.1 Dorea sp. 210702-DFI.3.17 | reverse complement strand
AGTTTCCCTTTTTCTGCCTTTTTCGGTGACGGAAATACGCTTCAGAGACCCTAAAGGGAAATCCATGCCATAACAGGAAAGTAACATCCCAATGCGGACTATACCACCCCACCACACTCCTACCAATAATGGTAACTATTCTATGTTTTCTTACTCCTATGTCTATTCATCTTTCATCTAACTACCTAATACTATGCAAAAATTGCCTGATACTCTAACTCGATATATGACCTTGTCGCCG
>NZ_JAJCNB010000149.1:0-241 GCF_020560825.1 Dorea sp. 210702-DFI.3.17 | reverse complement strand
ATCCGCTCCTGTATATGAGCATAAGATGGGTTTTTTATACTTGACTTTTTCTCATGAGCGGATAAATGAGCGGATAAATGAGCGGATAAATGAGCGGATAAATGAGCGGATAAATGAATTGTCGGATATGGAACGGGAGGTATATCAGATCTTGCGAGAGGAGCCTACTATCCGTCAAATAGATTTAGCAAATCGTTTGGATTTGACAGAGCAGTATATCCGGAAGCTTATAAAAAAGTTG
>NZ_JAJCNB010000148.1:0-242 GCF_020560825.1 Dorea sp. 210702-DFI.3.17 | reverse complement strand
CTTGGTCTGGCGTTAAGTCAACGCATCATTAATGCCCATCAGGGTGATATTCGCGTCGCCAGTTTGCCGGGCTACGGCGCAACCTTCACGCTTATTTTACCGATCAACCCGCAGGGAAATCAGACTGTATGACTGCTATTAATCGCATCCTTATTGTGGATGATGAAGATAATGTTCGCCGTATGCTGAGCACCGCTTTTGCACTACAAGGATTCGAAACACATTGTGCGAACAACGGGCGC
>NZ_JAJCNB010000147.1:0-242 GCF_020560825.1 Dorea sp. 210702-DFI.3.17 | reverse complement strand
GTCACGTACTATCTTAGCCAAATCCTTCAACTCTCCGCGATAAATCTTTTCTTCTTTCCAAGTCAGCTTATAACAGGCGGCAACCGGAGTTTCGGGAGGATATGCCTGCATCAGCTCTTCCTGTACCTGTTCCACAATGCCCGCACTTAAATAAATGCACATTGTACTTTGCGATTGCGCCAATTTATGTAATTGTTCTTTTACGGGCATCGGAGTACGGCCTTCCCCACGGGTGAGGATTA
>NZ_JAJCNB010000146.1:0-243 GCF_020560825.1 Dorea sp. 210702-DFI.3.17 | reverse complement strand
AGGGTAAGAGGTGATGCCTCTGCGCTCGGTCTCCCGGATCATGGCATCCAATAGGCGGAAGCTATAGACCTCCGGTTCCAGATGGTTCTCGAACAAGACATTGAAACTGCTGAACTCCGGATTCATGACGATAATAGGGATCGAGATACCTTCTTTACGCAATTCGGCTCCCTCGTCGGCTACCGCCACGGCCAGATAGTCGCAACGATGTTCTTGAAGGGTCTTCGCCAACTCGTAAGAGCC
>NZ_JAJCNB010000145.1:0-243 GCF_020560825.1 Dorea sp. 210702-DFI.3.17 | reverse complement strand
CAATCTTTTATCTAAAGTGGTATGTGTGAGCAATTGTATCTAACGGATGATCGTCTTCTTTTCGATAAGATCAGAGGGGGCAACGCAAAGGCGTTCGAATACGCTTTTCGCAAGTTCTCTCCCCGTTTAGAGGCATTTGCCCAGAAATACACCAACGATACAAACGAGGCGGAGGATATCGTACAGGATGTATTCTTGAAATTATGGGAAAGAAGGGAGTTGCTGGATAACATCTCGCTGACC
>NZ_JAJCNB010000015.1:0-60819 GCF_020560825.1 Dorea sp. 210702-DFI.3.17 | reverse complement strand
CTTGTAATTTGCAGCTGAATACTGTGATTATTTGAACCAGATCTTCAACAAGTTCCTGCTGTTCAGATTTTTCAGTATTATCAATAATCTCAATCTCACAATTATAAAGTGAAGCGATATATTCTATCAACTCAAAACCAAATCGCAATAGCCTATCTTTATATAAAACAACAACCTTTTCAACCTGATTTTGAGAGATTCGTCTGATCAATTCCTGAAGTCCTTTTTTCTTATAATTAATCCCAGAACCGATATCACTTATTATCTCAAACGGCTGCCCTTTTGCTAGAAGATATGTCTTGACATTATCAATCTGTCGTTCCAAATCATCTTTTTGTTTATGGCTGGAAACGCGACAATATCCAATTGTAATGCGATTTTTAGGCTTTACATTTATTACTTGGCTGAGTTGCTCATCGGAATAATATCTATAGCCACTTACTGTAGTATGATGCGGATGAAGTTTTCCATTGGCATCCCAATTTCGTAATGTCTGAGCAGATACGCCTATAATTTTTGAAAATTCATGTATAGAATAATATTTACTCAAAGTATCAACTCCTTTCAATAATATTCTAGTCTAATATCTTATAAAACTCCATATCTACTTATATGATTTTATAATTTATCTTTAACTGTTAATGACCTCCCTGTACGAACTGTACATTCTGATTTTTTATTTCTTACGCTTAGACGCGAATAGCACATATTTCCCGTCATATTTTATAGTATAACAGGAAAATATGTGCTATGTGTGAAAATTTTTCTTCTTAAAAAGTTTAAGAATTCTCAAACCTATTCACATGCCGAATCATTTTCCAGCTTCATTACAACCATCGTTCCGATGGATGATAATTTTGTATAGTATGCTATCAAATGTGACTGAATCAGCTCTTCTTCACTATATCTGCCTGAAACAAATACATGTGCCTGTGACCAGATTGCAAATTTTCGAATCACTTTTGAAACAAAGAAATTTCCAATTCCATCATCTGCAATTGATATTTCCGTATACAAAGCATCCTGCATCACTCTGCATCGTATATTTTTTCTACATATCTGTCCTCTTCCAAACTGTATCCAGAAATCCCGGCTGATCTCTATCCCACGCCGCCATCTCAGAATCCAGATGCTTAATAATCTCCTCTCTGTCCTGTGGCAGGACTCCGCTGATTGTAATCAGATTATATGGGTGACTTCCGAAGAAAATGCAGTCATTTATCTTTAATGCACGAAGAAGCATTTTTTCTTCCTCTACCAGTTCACGCTCTGTAAGCTGTGCATACTCTCCTTTATCGCAAAGCTCTTCCAGCTCACTTCCGCGTAAAACCGCTGTTGAAAGAGGAGATACACGGTATGGCGGATACTTGTTCAGAAGAGCCGCCGTGGCTTCTACACTTTCTTTGCTATGCCCTTTTCCACCAATTCCAAGCATTAAAAGCGCTGAATACTTCATTCCTGCCTCTTTCAGCTTTCCGATATTTTCATAAGCTTCTTCGACCGTAAAGCCCTTATTGATCAGTTTTACCGCCGGGGCATATGCCGTCTCAAGTCCTACATACAGCTCATCATATCCGACACTTTTCAGAAGCTTCAAATCTTCCAATGATTTTGCTTTCAGATTCTGAATAGAAGCATAGCAGGTAAGTACCTCTACTTCCGGCAGATACTGATGAACCAACTCTGCAATTTTTACAAGTCTGTCGGTTCCAAGTACAAAGGGATCTCCGTTCGTCAGATAGATTCTCGTAATCTTCTCGCCTCTGTCATGAAGTTCTTTTAAATCCATCTCCACATCTTCAAGCGGCGCAACACGAAACGGTGTCTTCCGGTACATGGTACAAAAAGAACATTTATTATGAGAACAGCCTATTGTAACCTCCAGTCTCTGTACACTGGCTTCTGATGGCGGTCTGTATATCTGTCCTGTCTGGTGCATAGTTTTCACACTCCTTATTTTCATTTATGGCACTGAGACATTTCCTACAATAACGTCCGCAAAACGTCATATACTTTTTCCTTTAAATTCAGTTCTATTATAATTTTCTTCATTACAAAAAACAAGCCGGACTTCTTATATGATTCCTTCATACAAAAAGTTCGACTTGTTTTTTTAGTGGACCTGGCGGGAGTTGAACCCGCGTCCGAAAGCCCATCCACCAGAGCTTCTCCCATCACAGTCATTACTTTGACATTCCCTCCATCAGTCACCTAATGACGGGTTACTGATCTTAGTAGCTTCATAAAATCTTCCATTCCCTCAAAGCTTTGAGAACGAAGTGCTCCGTCTGTTTGAAGCCGGTTACTTAAGCAACGGATGACCTAAGGCCGACTGCTGCCGCAATTAGGCAGCGTACGCTAAATTTTCGTCTGCGTTTAATTTTAAAGTGGAACTTTTATCGTAGTGTCCCGCTACGGATGGCTTCTCCAACTTCCAGACCCCCGTCGAAACCAGTACAAGCCCTGAATTACTCCTAAAAATGACGATTGTCATCAATCCAGTTTACTGGTCGGCAGACGTTTGTATACATATACTAACACTAATACTTCAAAATATCAAGTCCTATCTATTATACTTTTCAGGCATTTTTCACATACTTATCATAAACGCTCCGCGAGGATGCGCAGTGATTCTGATAGGAATATGTCAGCTTCTCTGACCAGAATCACGCGCCAAGTCTCACGGACGTTCGACTTGAATTTAATATTCGTAAGTCACTATTCCATTAGCTAATAACGCAAAATTCCCGCAGTCATTCATTTATTTTACGATACTGCATATGCCAAATGCTTTGCACATCGAAATGTTTCTGCGGGAATTTTGTACTTATATGAAACTAAAAATTGGCAACTATGTTAATTAATTCCTTTACTCTACATCTTTTAATGCTTCCAGATCTTCTTCTCCTGTACGAACCTTTACAACTTTCTGTACGTTGTATACAAAGATCTTTCCGTCTCCTACATGACCTGTGTAAAGTGTCTTCTTAGCTGTCTCAATCACTTTCTCTACCGGAATATTTCCAACAATTACTTCCACTTTTACCTTCGGAAGTACGGTTACATCCATCTCAACTCCACGGTATTTCTCACCGGCACCTTTCTGGATTCCACAACCCATGACCTGTGTCACTGTCATTCCTGTAACTCCAAGACTGTTGAGTGCATTTTTCAACTTCTCATATCTGGACAATTTTGCAATAATGACAACTTTATGCATACCTGCATCCGGATCGACAGGACCTGAAACTTTTACAGATGCTGCCTTCTGAGCTTCTGTTGCACGATCATAATCATCTACACCAAGCTCTGTATTTTCATTGACACTCATACTTCCTTCTGTAATATCCATAAGGCTGAATCCTGCGTATGCAGATGCAAGGCCATGTTCTTTAATATCCAGACCAACAATCTCTTCTTCCTCAGAAACTCGAAGTCCAACCGTCTTGTCGATTACTTTGAACACGATCGTCATGGTAACTGCTGTCCATGCAAGAATTGTAATAACACCTAAAAGCTGTAAACCTAACTGATGGAAGCCGCCGCCATAGAATAATCCGTTAATTGTACACTCTGGTGCATTTGTTGTAGCAAATAAACCAACTGCGATTGTTCCCCAGATACCATTGCAGCAGTGAACTGCGACTGCTCCGACCGGGTCATCTACATGTACCACATTGTCACAGAACCATACACCGAATACAACCAGAAGTCCTGCAACGACTCCGATAATAATAGAACCTGTTGCATCTACTACATCACAAGGAGCTGTGATTGCTACCAAACCTGCAAGTGAAGCATTCAGACACATGGATACATCTGGTTTTCCATATTTAACCCATGTAAAGATCATACATACAACAGTTGCGACTGCCGGTGCGATTGTTGTTGCCATGAAAATGGAAGCTAACTGAGCACCTGTGCTTGCTGCTGCACCATTAAATCCATACCAGCCAAACCAAAGGATAAAGCAGCCAAGTGCACCGATTACAATGTTGTGTCCAGGAAATGCATGGACTTTTGTTACTTTTCCATTTTCATCTCTTGTAAATTTACCAATACGTGCACCTTCTATTGCTGCTCCGATAAATGCACTTAAACCACCGACCATATGGATTGCACAGGAACCTGCAAAATCATGGAAGCCAAGTGCTGCAAGCCAACCTCCGCCCCAAATCCAGTGTGCTTCAATTGGATAGACCACTGCTGAAATAACTGCGGAGTAAATACAGTAAGATAAGAACTTTGTTCTCTCTGCCATAGCTCCTGATACAATCGTTGCTGTTGTCGCACAGAATACTAAGTTAAATACGAAGTTCGACCAGTCAAAATTTGCATAGTTTGTGAAAATTCCAAGTGTCGGAATTCCTATGAATCCTCCAAGTGCATCTTCACCAAGTAATAAGCCAAATCCGATTAGAATAAATACACAAGTTCCGATACAGAAGTCCATCAGGTTCTTCATGATAATGTTACCTGCATTTTTTGCTCTTGTAAATCCAGCCTCGACCATTGCAAATCCGGCCTGCATAAAGAATACCAATGCAGCTCCGATCAAAAACCAGATACCAAACACTTCAGTTCCAACTGCGTCTGAAATTGCTGTTAAAATATCCTGACTCATAAATATCTCCTCCTTTTCTCTCACCCTCCTAAATCTACAATATATAATGAAAGGGTGCATATCTCTGTCGTCGACTCACAGAAATACACACCCTTGTGTCACTATATATTGTCAGGGATATAAGATATGCCTGTTCGGCATTTCTTATAATAAAAGAAAAGCACTTCAAGATTTCTCTTAAAGCGCCTTTGCTTTTATGCGACTTAGTTTAGCTCAGTTTTTTTACATTGTCAATTGTTGTTTCATATTTTTTATCATTTCAGTATTATCTAACAACAATCATGTTTTTCGAATCAATATTTTCTCTTTTTCTGACAAATCACATTTATACCTGGCCAGGACAATTTTACTCTTCATCCTCGTCTTCAAGTCCCAGAATCTCTGACAGAACCTGTATGATGATCTCATTTGTACAGGATTTTACATATCCCATCATATGAAGAGAAATCTCATCCTGCTTCTGCCCCTCTGTCAGTTCTGTATTCTTCTTCGTATCCTGAATCAGCTTCACCAGTTGAGGTGTCAGCTCCTCATAAATCTCAACCGTTGTATCTGTCACTAATTTTCTCAAGTCTTCTTTTTTTACAGGTACCATATATTATCCACCTTTTCTACGTCTTTTACAATTCTTATCCACATTTACTGTACATTTTCTTTCATCTTAGCCCAGATTGCGGATTTTAAAGTCACGGCTTGCTTCTCTCTGCTGGTCTTTTTTGGCAATATCCTGTCTCTTGTCATACAATTTCTTACCTTTTGCCAGACCAATCTCCACTTTTACAAGGCTTCCCTTAAAATATACCTTTAATGGTACGATTGCCATTCCTTTTTCTTTTGTCTTGCCAATCAATTTATTGATCTCTGCTTTGTGCAACATTAGCTTCTTCACACGAAGAGGATCTTTATTAAAGATATTTCCTTTTTCATATGGACTGATATGCATACCATAGATAAATACTTCCCCATTTTCAATGCGGATAAAAGACTCCTTGATGCTGCATTTTCCCATACGAAGTGACTTCACTTCGGTTCCATGAAGCACAATCCCGGCCTCGTAAGTATCCAGTATAAAATAATCATGATATGCCTTTTTGTTATTAGCAATCATCTTACCATTCGTCTTCGCCATTTTCTTCGTCCCTCTCCTTCGCAATTACAAAATCAATGGTACGCATCAACCGGTCTGTATCAGCAACTCTTACACGAACCTCCTGTCCAAGCTTGTAGACTTTTCCAGTGCGTTCGCCCACCATCTCATAACGGCTTTCATCGTAATTATAATGGTCATCACGCATATTGGCAACATGAATCAGACCCTCGATCGTATTCGGAAGTTCCACATACATGCCCCATTTCGTCACACCGGAGATTACGCCTGTGTAAACATTTCCAATACGGTCTGACATATATTCTACTTTCTTAAGCTTCACAGTCTCGCGTTCCGCCTCGTCAGCGCGCCGCTCCGTCTCACTGGCATGCTTCGTCACTTCTTCCAATATCTTGCGATAATGTTCCATACGTTCACCATTCATACGTCCCCGCAGGTTATCTTTGATGATCCGATGGATCTGAAGATCCGGGTAACGACGAATCGGTGATGTAAAATGTGTATAATAATTCGCTGCCAATCCAAAATGTCCGGAGTTCTCCGGCGTATATCTGGCTTGTTTCATAGAGCGCAGCGCAAGTCGGCTGATTAATGCTTCCTGCGGTGTTCCTTCTACTTTTCCAAGTAATTTCTGAATCTCTTTCGGACGTACTTCATTGGCCCCGATATGCATAGAGAATCCAAAATTATTAATAAATGTTGCCAGCGCCCGGATCTTTTCATCATCTGGAGCCTCATGTACTCTGTATACAAAAGGCATCTCCTGCCAGTAATAATCTTCTGCAACAGTCTCATTTGCCAGAAGCATAAAATCCTCAATAATCTTTGTCGCAACATTTCGGTCATAAGGTTTGATATCGATTGGATGACCATTCTCATCAAGAATCATTTTCGTTTCCGGAAAATCGAAATCAATGGAACCTCTCTGTTTTCTTCGGGCTCTCAGAATCTTTGACAGTTCCAGCATACGCTGGAACATCGGCACCAGTTCCTCGTATTCCTGCATTTCTGCCAGATCCTCGTCTTCCAGAATCTTCGCCACACTTGTATAACTCATACGGCGGTCCACATGGATAACCGTCTCTGCAATCTCATGGTCAATGACCATTCCTTTCGGGTCTACTGTCATAATACAGCTAAGCGCCAGACGGTCTTCTCCGGCATTTAACGAACAGATTCCGTTAGACAATGTATGTGGCAGCATCGGAATAACACGGTCTGCCAGATATACACTTGTTCCACGCTTCAGCGCTTCCCGATCCAGCGCACTATTCTCTTGTACATAGTTTGTAACATCAGCAATATGCACACCAAGAATATAATTTTCACCATCTTTCACAACAGACACGGCATCATCAAGATCCTTCGCATCCTCGCCATCAATGGTGACCATCTGCCAGTCACGGATGTCTTTTCTTCCCTGCATGTCTGCCTCACTGACCGGCTTTGATACACGTTCTGCCTGATTCAGCACCTTCTCCGGGAATTCTACCGGAAGATCATATCCTTTTACAATAGACATAATATCTGTTCCCGGATCATTGACATGACCGATAATCTCTACAATCCTTCCTTCCGGACTTCTGCCTTTCTCGCCGTAAGAAGTCAGTTCAACTACAACTTTATGCCCGTCTACAGCTTCTTTTGACTTACCCTCTGGAATAAAAATGTCCTGAAGAATTCTCTGGTTATCCGGAATGACAAAGCCATAACTCTTGTTGCCCTTCTTCTGATAAAGACCGACAACTGTTGTAAGACCACGCTCCACAATCTTTACAATCTTACCTTCCCGGCGCTTTCCATCACGATCAGAATCCTTCGTAATAATCACTTCTACTATGTCACCGTCCAGCGCTCCGCCGGCATCGTCCTCCCCGATAAAAACATCCTGATCCTCCTCAGGAATGATAACAAAACCAAACCCTCTCTGATTCGCACGGTAAGTTCCCTGAAGACGCTTCGCCTCACCTTTACAGTACTTTCCACGCTTACTGAGACAGATCTTACCTTCCTCTTCCAATGATTCCAGCACCTGACGAAGCTCATCCCGCTGTTCCTTATTCACTTGCAGGACCATAGCCATCTCTTTGAACTTCATTGGCACATACATATCATCACAGATAAAATCATATATAATTTTCTTTCTTTTCTCAAATGTCTTATTGCTCATCGCTCCTCCACTGTCAAAAAAAGCACTCCTATACAGGAGTGCTTTTCCTCTTCTCTTAAGCAAATACTTTCAAATTCAACACTGCTGCCAGTACAACAAACAGAATCGCAAGGAACTTTGTAGACTTTACAAGTGCTCCTTCCATTGAACGACCTTTGTTCTGACCCCAATAAGTATCAGCAATTCCGCTGATAGCTCCAAGTCCTGCAGACTTACCTTCCTGCATCAGTACAATGGCTGTCAATGCGATACAATCTATTGCAAATAAAATCATAAGAACAATTTTTAAAATATCCATTACACACACCTCCTGTAGATAAAACCATACTTAGTTTAGCACAGTAAGGTAGATTTCGCAAGCACTTTATTTGAATGGATTCTGATATTCTGCCACATCTCCGAGCCGTTCTTCTATCCGTAGAAGCTGGTTGTATTTCTCTACCCGTTCGCTTCTACATGGCGCTCCGGTCTTGATCTGACCTGCCCCTACTGCTACTGCAAGATCTGCTATCAAGGTATCTGCTGTTTCCCCGGAACGGTGTGATACAATCGTTCTGTAACCGGCTTTCTGCGCCATCTCTACCGTATCCAGTGCCTCTGTCAGTGTTCCAATCTGATTCACTTTTATGAGAATTGCATTGGCAACTTCTTTTTCGATTCCTTTTTTTAATCTCTTTGTGTTTGTCACAAACAGATCATCTCCAACAAGCTGTGTGTGCAATCCCAATCTTGTTGTCAGAAGCTCCCATCCATCCCAGTCTTCTTCGTCCAGTGGATCTTCAATCGATACAATTGGAAACTGTTCAATTAACCCTTCATAATAATCGATCAGCTCTTCTGATGACCGAATGACTTTGTAATCTTTTGTCTTACTTTCCCCTTCGAACACATATTTCTTAAAGCTTCTATCATAAAGTTCTGTTGCTGCCACATCAAGTGCCAGTGATACTTCCTCACCTGCCTTATATCCAGCTTCTTCCGTTGCACGCACGATATAGGCAAGTGCTGCCTGGGCATCCGGAAGGTTCGGGGCAAATCCACCTTCATCCCCAACAGCGGTGGATAATTCTTCTTTTTTCAACAATTTTTTCAGAGAATGATAGATTTCTGCACACATACGAAGTCCTTCTTTAAAGTTTTTCGCTCCTACCGGCATAATCATAAATTCCTGAATATCAATGGTGTTGTCGGCATGTCTGCCACCGTTCATAATATTCATCATCGGAACCGGCATACGCTTTGCATTTGCCCCGCCAAGATAGGAATAGAGTGGAAGTCCTATCGCAGTCGCCGCCGCCCTTGCTGTTGCCATGGATACGCCTAACATAGCATTGGCTCCCAAGTTTGATTTATCCCCTGTACCATCTAAACCTATAAGAAATGTATCTAAAGCTGCCTGGTCGAATACGTTCATTCCGATAATACCAGGTGCAATCTTTGCATTCACATGATCTACCGCCCGTTCCACACCAAGCCCGGCGTATCTTTTTTCCCCGTCACGTAATTCCAGTGCTTCAAACTGACCTGTGGAAGCGCCCGACGGTACACTTGCCCGTCCGCAAAATTCATCTCCTGCCAGCACTTCCACTTCTATCGTCGGATTCCCGCGGGAATCTAATATTTCTCTTGCGTATACATCTGTTATTGGCAGATATTTATACATACTGATGCCCTCCTTTTCGTAGAGATAGTATGCGCCAAATCTGCCAAATCATACTAAAAGCCCCGGCACAACACCAGGGCTTGAATCATTTTTATTTCTTTTTTACAAAGCATCTTTTCTTGAAAAATGAAATTCCATAGCACAAGATTTCATCATAATCATCTTCATATTCTGACGCATACATTTTTTTATTAATCTGCTCGATTGCCCGGTTGCAATCCCGCTCCATTTCTTCACGACTTTTTGAATACTTTGCTTCAAATATTGCAACTCTGGCATTCATTGAATCATAGACCACAACATCACTGCGTCCTTCGCCGTGCTCTTTATTCGATTCCACCATATAACCGGCTCCGGCAAATATGCCTGCGAGAAATGCATGATAAAAATCTTCTCTGTAATCATGATAACTGATTGTCTTTCGGAGAAGTTTGCTCATTTCCAGAGTGATTTCTTCGCTATCTCCTTCCCACACTGCATCAAACAGATGTTTTCTATCCCAGATTTTTGCACTGTCCTCAAACCATCTTTTTATGGTCGTCTCAAATATCTCCCTGATTTCTACATTTGGAATCTTGAGTGCGTATGTTTCTTCTGGCAATGTACCGCTGTATTCATCATCTTTTGCTTTTGTCAGATATCCAGTCAGATATAAAAGACTCCAAAGATTCTCCTCTGATGAGTTCAAATAATCATATGTGATTCCTTCATCCACCTTCTGAACAATACTTCCACCGCCAAGAAGTGTTTCAAACTTTTCTGTGATATTGCTTCCTGCATGATCAATAAATGATCGGATTACTGCATTATCACTTGTATTCTTCCAGTAACTTGCCGGTTTTGCATCCGGATTATGTTGAAGCTCCTGAAAATAATTCATTACATCCCATGGACAATATACATCACATTCGCCAAAATGATAACCGTCATACCATTCTTTCACCTGTCCGGCATATTCTGTAACTCCTGCATCGCTTAAGATTTTATCAACGTCTTTCTGCGTAAATCCGAAATATTCATCCAATCTTGCATCTGTAATTGTATCCAGAACAAAGTTATTTGTTCCTGTAAAAATGCTTTCTTTGGAGATTCGAAGGCAGCCAGTCACAATTGAAAAACAAAGTGCTGCATTATCTTTTAGTGCGGTCGTCATCATCGCTTTGATAACTTCCAGCATCTGTTCATAATACCCATGACTGCTTGCTTTTGCCAAAGGAACATCATACTCATCTAATAAAAGAATTGCCTGTTTCCCATAATATTTGTTCATGAGCTGAAGGAGCAGCTGTAATGACCTTGTCACTTCCACTTCTCCTGCTGCCTGTTTTCTTATTCTCTCATATATCTGCCGCTCATTGTCGCTTATATGTTCGCTATCTAAAAGATATGCATATTCTTCATATAATCGTCCAATTTCATATTTCAATTGTCCATAAGCACTGTCAAAACTTAAACCATCTACATTTTTAAATGTGAGAAATACAGTCGGCCGCTGGTTCTGCCATGCATGACACAATTTCTCATGATTGGAAATTTCCAACCCTTGAAATATTTTTCTGCTGTCTTTTTCTATATCGAAAAATTCAGCCAGCATACTCATTCCAAGGGTCTTTCCAAAACGTCTCGGACGTGTAATCAGTGTCACTTCTGTTCCAGGGTTCTTCAATACTTCACAGATCAGTCCCGTTTTATCGATATAATAGTATTCATTTTCTCGTATCTTCGAAAAATCTGATATTCCGACCGGGAAATCTATTTTTTTCATACCGCTCCCCCTCTCTTTATGACCTGATTTATTTTTCCTCCTGAGTCTTACTGCAAATTGATTTCTTTAAATCGCCCACACTTCATTTTGTTGGCATAAATCCATTGTCCTGCAAATCATGCATGCCCTGCCGAAAAATATGTTTTACTCTACTGCCAATCCTTCTGCTTTCATAACATCGACTACCTGTGCCACATATTTTGCACACAGTTCATCTGTCGCAGCTTCTACCATGACACGGATTACAGGTTCTGTTCCACTCTCGCGGACAAGGATACGTCCCTCATCACCAAGTTCTGCTGCTACATTGTCAACTGCCTTTATAACCTCCGGATTCTCGCGTGCTGTCTTCTTATCTGCCACACGGACATTCTGAAGAAGCTGTGGATAGATCTTTACAGGCTCTGCCAATCTGGAAAGGCTCATTTTCTTCTCCAGAATTACTTCCATGATCATAAGTGAAGTCAGGATTCCATCACCTGTTGTTGCATGTTTGCTGAAAATAATATGTCCGGACTGCTCTCCTCCAAGAGAAAAGTTATTCTTGCACATATTTTCATAGACATATTTATCTCCGACTGCTGTCTTTTCATACTTCATGCCAATCTTGTCACATGCTTTATAAAGTCCCAGGTTTGACATTACAGTTGTAACGATGGTGTCACCATTCAGGCGTCCATTCTCCATGAGATATTTTCCGCAAACATAAAGGATCAAATCTCCGTCGATCACATTTCCTTTCTCATCGACAGCAATGCATCTGTCAGCATCTCCGTCATAAGCGAATCCTACATCCAGATGATTCTCTTTTACATACTGCTGCAGGACTTCAATGTGAGTAGATCCACAATTGGTATTGATGTTCGTTCCGTCCGGCTCACAGTTGATTACATAAGTCTTTGCTCCAAGTGCATCATAGACACTCTTGGCAATCATAAACGCACTACCGTTAGAACAGTCAAGTCCGATTTTCATATCCTCAAATGATCTTGTTGCAAGTGAAATCAGATATCCGATGTAACGGTTTCTTCCTGCTGCGTAATCAACGGTACGACCAATATCTTCTTTTTTTGCCAACGGCAGTTCGTCAATCTCTCCATCGATATATGCTTCAATCTTAGCTTCTACCTCTGCCTCCAGCTTGTGTCCTTTTCCATTGATCACTTTAATTCCGTTATCATAGAATGGATTATGGCTTGCAGAAATCATAATTCCACAGTCAAAGTTTTCTGTTCTTGTCACATAAGAAACACTCGGTGTTGTTGTTACGTGAAGAAGATATGCATTCGCTCCTGATGCAGTCAGTCCGGCAACGAGCGCGTACTCAAACATATAGCTGCTACGCCTTGTATCTTTTCCGATCACAACCTTTGCTTTGTGATCCTGTCCGTAATACCAGCCAAGAAAACGTCCCACTTTAAATGCGTGCTCTACTGTTAAAACTACATTTGCCTCTCCACGAAAACCGTCTGTTCCAAAATATTTACCCATTTTTCTTATCTCCCAATTACTTTTTAATCTTATCTGTCTAAATTGAAAATTCATAATCTGTATACATTTTCTCATAAATGATCAGATTTTTTGAACTTCTTTGGTTCAGACAAATACAGTATTTTTTCTTATTATACTGTTTTATTCTTTATTCGACAACCTTTTGGTATATTTTCCTGCTTTACCTTATACGTTCATCTTTTTGCAGATTTCCCTTGCCACGCAGATACCATTTGCAGATGCCTGCTGAAGTCCTCTTGTGATAGATGCTCCATCTCCCATAACGCGCAGATTCTTGATATTTGTCTCAAATTTATCGTTCACTACGACTTTATTCGAATAAAATTTTACTTCCACGCCGTAAAGCAAAGTCTCATCCGATGCAATTCCAGGTGTTACTTTATCGAGTGCCTTAATCATCTCATCTATCGCGACCATGATACGATGCGGGAATACCAGTGATAAATCTCCAGGCACAGCATCTTTCAATGTCGGTGTAATATTGTTTCTCTGTAATCTTTCTGCAGTTGTTCTTCGTCCTCTTCTGAAATCACCATAACGCTGAAGCAGGATTTTGCCGTCGCTTAACATATTTCCAAGCTGGGCTATATGCTTACCATATTCGATTGGTGACTTAAAAGGCTCCGTAAAATTCTTAGATACAAGGAGTGCAAAATTCGTATTCTTTGTCTTCATGTCTTTTGACTTATAAGCATGACCATTGACAACTGCAAGTCCGTTATCGTAGTACTCTGTTGCCACTTCTCCGGAAGGGTTCGTGCAGAATACGCGTACCTTATCGTCAAATGTTGGTGTATAGTATACAAGTTTTGCCTCGTAAAGCTTCTCATTGAGTTCCTTCATGATCTCATCGCGGACTTCTACCCGGACACCTACATCAACAGTACCATTCTGTGTTTTAATACCATGATTTTTACAGATTCCTTCAAACCAGCTTGAGCCTTCTCGTCCGATACCTGATACGATTTCATCCGCATAGTAAGTTTCCTCTTTGTCTGTGACGACCCCCTTTGCCACACCATCCTCGATTATGATATCCTGTACCATAGTCATGAATTTGATCTCTACACCTGAAGCCAGCAAATGTTCCTGCAGTCTTGTGTAAATCTTATATCCTTCCTCAGTTCCAAGATGGCGGATCGGACATTCGATCAGTTTGAGATTGGCACGAATTGCTTTCGCCCGGATCCTCTCGATAGCTTCGTAATCGTCAATTCCATAGACCTTCTCATCTGCCCCGAATTTCAGATATATATTGTCTGCTTCTTTGATCAGTTCTTCCGCCTTCTCATAGCCAAGGATCTCCGGCAAAGTTCCCCCTACATCTGGTGACAGAGATAGCTTTCCATCGGAAAATGCGCCTGCTCCCGCAAATCCTGTTGTGATAGAGCATGGCTTACAACCTACACAGACCTTTGTCGTGCGTTTCGGGCACTGACGCTTCTCGATAGAGCGTCCCTTCTCAATCATTAACACTTTCATATCCGGTTTCTGTCTCATTAATTCATAAGCACAGAAAATACCGGAAGGCCCTGCACCTATAATAATTACGTCATATTTATTCATATATCTGCTCCACCTTTCTGTGAATAAAAAGTATAACATTTCCATATAAAAAAGACAAGGTAAGTCCCGAAGCCATACAAGCCTTCCGGCTCATTTTTTCTCCGTTAATTAATTACCTTGTCTATAGTGTCCTGTCCAATAATATCGATCAGTGAATGACTGACTAAAAATTCATAAAACTTTACCGCTTCTTCTGCCGATATCTCATTCCTGTGCTTTGAGATCCAATACTTGATCCCATTGACCAGGGTCATAGCCTCATACTGCAAAAATGTCTCTTTGCTTATGATTTCTCCTTCTTTAATATGTATCGGATTACGCTCCACGACTACATGCACCAGATTACAGATGTTGTGATATAGCATATCTTCAAAGGAATTCTGCCCCTTCACTTCAAATACCCGTGCATAATATTCTTTATCCGCAGCAATCTTTTTAAATATCATCTCCAATGCAGACCTTGCCATATTCATCTTCACAAGTTCCGTCGCACTGCTAAATACATCTTCCCACAAAAGCCATTCCATTACTTCATATTTATCCCGGAAGTAATTATAGAATGTCGGGCGTATTACCCCTGCTTCATCCGTGATCATCTTAATCGTAATCTTATCAAAAGATTTCTTCACGACCAGTTCTTTGAATTTCTGCCCTAGAAGCGCTTTTGTCATCTCGCCCTTGCGTTCCATGATTATCTCTTCCTCACAACATAATCTGTGAATTATTATAACACAGATTCCGTGTTCTAAACAAGACGGAACCTGTGCCTAAAATATAAGATTCAGTATTTCACCCCTCCATGAAATACCAAGTCCATTGTTTATTTCTATTTATAATTCTGATAGCCTTTCGCCTCACGCGGATGCTCGCTCCAAAGTTTATCCGCACACTCTGACCAACACTTCGCGTAAGTATGACATTTGCCACACAGATGCTCCACTGTTTCCGGTGACTGAAGATCTGTGGATTTGGCACCTGTCTCATGTACCATCTGTTGCAGCAATTCCGGATTTTCCAGCATCGGACATGGTTTTAAATGATTACAGTTAAATGGCTGATGATCCCGATATGCCATAAAAAGCGGCTGTCTGAGCGCATCTAATAAAGATACTTCTTTTATATTGGCTCCAGAATAATGGATAAATACACACGGTTCCACATCTCCGTTCGGATTAATGTGGCAATAATTTCTTCCCCCTGCAATACAACCGCCTACAAATTCACCATCATTCTGGAAGTCCATAGCAAAAATAGGTTTTCCACCGTTCGTGGAACGAATCTTACGAACTCTGTGATACATATATTCTCTCTGCTCTTTTGTCGGTAAAAGTTCCACTGCCGCATCATTTCCTACCGGCATATAATGGAAATACCATGTAAATCTACATCCTTTTTCAATGATCATATCCAGGAACTCATCGGACGTAACTGTCTCAATGTTCTTACTTGTATAACAGATAGATGTTCCAAAAATCTGACCGGAAGCCTTCAGCAGATCCATAGCATGCAATACTTTTTCATACACACCTGCGCCTCTTCTGAGATCATTAACTTCCTCAAATCCTTCCAGACTGATAGAAAGAGACAGATTGCCGACTTCTTTCATCTGCTCACAAAATGCTTCATCAACCAGTGTTCCATTCGTAAATGCATGGAATGCGCAATCATTATGTTTCTTACACAACTTTATAATGTCATCTTTTCTGACAAGCGGTTCTCCTCCAGTATACATATAGAAGTAAATTCCAAGCTCTTTTCCCTGTGTAATAACACTGTCCAGGTCATTGTATGTAAGATTCAGCCGATTTCCATATTCTGCCGCCCAGCAGCCGGTACAGTGCAGATTACAGGCACTGGTCGGATCCATAAGAATCAGCCACGGGATATTACAGTCATATTTCTTACGCATTTCACGGATTGTCTTTGTTCCGTAAAATGCTGCCTCATATCCCAGATTCAATGCAGTCTGACGAATGACATATGGATCCAATTCATCAATCATGTGGTTGACATATTTTACCCATTTATTATCTGGATCTTGAATCATCTTACGTGTAGCCTCATAATTTTCTTTTTGGAAATTGTCTCCCATATATTTTTCTGTCAGATCTACCAGTTCCAAAAGACCTTTTTCACGATCTTTCTTCACATGTTTTAACACTGCATCAATCGCGGTTCCATACGCTGCTCTGGCAGCCTTATGTGTCAATGTACCCACATCACATTTCCTCCTCGTATATCTTATTTTTTCAATATTTGAGCTGATTATCAACATTGCACATCAATACATGCAATATTGAATCACTACATCTACTCCTGCAATCAGGAACAATGCGCCACCTGCAAGATATGCTTGACTATTATGCACTGTACCAAGCCTATATCCTACATATACACCACCAATTACACTCAGTACTGTAATTGGGAAAATCGTCAGTGACTGGTGGATCATTTGCGCTTCCAAAAACCCCATTCCAATTCCCGCAAGAAATGCATCTACACTTGTAATAAGTGCCAAAAATGTCGTTTTCTTCCAGTCAATTTCATCATTGCGCTGTTCAAGAATGTTTCGCTTCTTAAGTCCCTTCCAGATCATATATATGCCTAATCCTATAAATATCAGAACTGTCACTGCCTCCCAGTGATCTGCAATTCGTGAACTTGAATTTGAAGAATCCCGGAATATCGGCAACAGAATAAGCAGATTTCCTACAATCAGACACCCCCATTGAACACCTCCGAAAAGCAGGCATAAACCAAATAGATTTTTCTTATTAATCTTTGAAAATCCAGCCCCCATATAAGCCATCGCTACAAATACATCTAAAGACAATCCTGCTGAGATTATTACAATCTCAAGAACAGACATAACCATCACCTGCCTTGTACTCTTAATTATGTTGTGATGAACAAAACCTTTCACTTCTCATGCATTTGCTCACAAATAAGTAAAAAAGTTTTGTTCCGTCCCTTGACATCATTGTATTAAAACATGAAAAAGAAAGGAATGTACAAAAGGTGGGAAACGTTATCCAAATGCTACATTTATAAAAATATGTCGCATACATTCTCACTCTCTGATAGAAAATGTTTTTTCTCCGAAAGATTATTTCATCTGCCATAAGATTACAATATAGAAAAGAACACCTTCCAAAAAATCTACATTTTTCAGAAAGTGTTCTTCTTAATTATTCTATATTCTTTTTTCTTAGTGATGGAACAGACGAATACCTGTGAATGACATCACCATGTTATATTTGTTACATGTATCGATAACATTGTCATCTCTTACAGAACCACCAGGCTGTGCAATATATGTAACACCACTCTTGTGTGCTCTTTCAATGTTGTCTCCAAATGGGAAGAAGGCGTCAGATCCAAGAGCGACACCTGTCAGTTTGTCCAGCCATTCTCTCTTGGCCTCTCTTGTAAATACTTCCGGCTTTTCTTTGAAAATATTTGGCCATGCGTCATCTGAAAGCACATCCATATAATCCTCACCGATATAAAGATCAATTGCATTGTCTCTGTCAGCACGACGGATATGATCTACAAATGGAAGATTCATAACCTGTGGAGATTGTCTTAACCACCAGTTATCTGCTTTCTGTCCGGCAAGTCTTGTACAATGAATCCTGGACTGCTGTCCGGCACCAATTCCGATTGCCTGTCCATCTTTTACGAAGCATACAGAATTGGACTGTGTATATTTCAAAGTGATCATGGAAATTGCAAGATCAATTTTAGCCTGATCTGTCAGTTCTTTATTCTCTGTAACAATGTTGGAGAAGAAGTCATTGTCGATCTTTAATTCATTTCTTCCCTGCTCAAATGTAATTCCAAATACTTCTTTATGTTCAATCGGATCCGGTACATAATCCGGATCGATCTGAATAACATTGTAATTACCTTTTTTCTTCTCCTTCAGAATCTCAAGCGCTTCCGGCTCATATCCAGGAGCGATCACGCCGTCAGATACTTCTCTCTTGATAAGTTTTGCTGTATCGACATCACAGACATCAGAAAGTGAAATAAAATCACCAAAAGATGACATACGGTCTGCACCTCTTGCTCTTGCGTAAGCGCTTGCAAGCGGTGACAGTTCACCAAGATCATCTACCCAGTAAATCTTAGCCAATGTCTCATCAAGCGGAAGTCCCACTGCAGCTCCTGCAGGTGATACATGCTTAAATGATGTTGCAGCCGGAAGTCCTGTAGCTTTCTTAAGCTCACTGACTAACTGCCATCCGTTAAATGCATCCAGGAAATTGATATATCCTGGTCTGCCGTTCAATACCTGAATCGGAAGATCCTTTCCATTCTTCATATAAATCTTGGATGGTTTCTGATTCGGGTTACATCCATATTTTAATTCCAGTTCTTTCATGATATTCCTCCTACTGATTCTTATTTATGATCTTTGTCTCATAAGTTCCGGTTGCAATATCAATATAACGCACAAAAAGTGAAACTTTATTATCTGCATTCAGACTGTTCCATACAAGATCTGTAAATGCTTCCATATCATCCGGAATGCTGACAAGCTTTGGCTCCCCTTCAAAACTTGGAAGTGGATTACCATCACACTTGTATGTATGGATAAAATGTCCCTCTCCTGCTGCTGGATTCTCATATGCAAAGGTATAGCGGTGTGAACTCTCCGGATTACCATTGTTGCTCTTTAAAATAGACATTGCATAGTTGTATGTTCCATTCTCAATATGCATGATTCCGGAAATACGAGGAGTATAATTCGGTCCGTCCGGCTCAAATGTACGACTTCTCAGTGACTGTTCAAAAGTGAGCTGCTTGTCCATGCCTTCATAAACCGTGTCTGTCTGGTCGCCATTCGTCACAATGGTCTTATTACCAAGCACACGCACCGGTGCATAAATGATCAGACTTGGATCTGTAAGCTTTGACGGATCAAATGCCTGTGTACGGATTCCTTCTCCGTCTTCTACGAACACGCGGTTTCTGCTGTTCTCACTTCTTCCCATAATAAAATATGCGGTCACAGCCTTCGTACCGTCCGCACTTCTACCAATAATAATTCCACGTCCCGGGTAGGAATTACTCTGTAATTCTTTTTCAAGATTCAACATTTCCATGAATATTCTCCTCCACAAGTATTCTAGTAACTGATCCAATCACATAATTGATTATATCATCATATGATTACCGATTACTACGCGCTATGCGCTTTCACAACTATTATATAAAAAATAATGATGTTTTTCCAGTCTTATTTGTGGTATATTATAAATAACTATTTAACCATTTTCATACATGGTTTTATATTTATCTGAATACGGAGGAAGAAACAATGAAAAAAAAGCATTTATGCCTTGTGTTAACGCTTATCTTTGCGTTGTTACTTGGCGGATGTGCCAGCGGTGAGACCGCAGACAAGTATGTAGGAGATTTGATCACTTCTATAAAAAAAGAGGATCCGTCTTCTCTATCTTCTTTTCTGGAACAGGGAATTTCAGATGAGAACGAAACATATGTACTTCAGTTTCCGGACGAGCTAAAAGATTCTTATCTTAAGTTCCTTCAGGCATCATTTAATGCCGTAGAATTTGAGATAAATGGTGCTAAAAAAATTGACGATGAACGTTATTCCGTGCAGCTTACTTTTACTCCACTGGATATTGAAGCAACGACGAAAAACATTTGCGAAAAATATAGTCCGGCCATCTCTTCTACAGACTTGAATGCCGAGATGACAAAGCTTCTCGAAAAAACAACGGAAGCTGTAAAAAGCTCTCCTTCTTACGAGGACTCCACTCAACTTACACTGGAGGTTAAGAAGTCAAAAGACGGTTACATCCTAGATGACGAGCAGTTACAGAAATTATTCTCTGCTACTATGGATAACATTATGGCACCATATGACAGTGTATGCGAGATACTGGACGCTCAGGATTACCTCACATCCTGTCTGAATGCACTGTTTAAAAATGATGTGGCTGAATATGCAAAACATACTGGCGAAGACGAGTCTTCTGTCCAGTCTCAATTAGAAAGTTCTATGTACGCACCACCGGAAGAGCTCAGCGCCTCATACACAGAGCGTTACAGCGCCGCACTGAAAGCAATCTGTAATAACTGTCAGTATTCTGTTGGAACACCAAAGAAACAGGACGGATTATTCAATTACATTATTGATGTAACCGTAACTCCGAATACAAGCTTCCAAAGTGCTATGAATGAACTCGAAACCGGAACTTACTATTCTGAGGAAGAAGTAGATCGTGCTCTTGTAGAATTGATGGAAAAATACGCTGCTGCACCAACTTATGGTGCACAGACAACGGTTACCGTTTCTCTGAACTTCAAAACACTGTCAGCGGCCGGTGCCGAAGATTCTGAGATTACTTCATTAATCGATACCATACTTCCAGTAGAATAGAGCATTCAGAATAAAACCGTATAAAAGAACCTGCCCCAAAATTGTGAGGCAGGTTCTTTTATACTTATATCACTATGGATCCTATATTGAATCTATTTTGTCAGAAGCATCATAATATCATTGCTTCTCTGAACAAATGCTGTCATCTCTTCTGGATTTAATGGCTTATGTGCCAGCATAGCCAGATCATACAACTGCTTGCAGATCAAAGATGTATTTTCTCCATCTTCATGTTTCTGTACATACTGTACCAGTGGATGATTTGCGTTCAGGATCAGGGTATTCTCTCCACCCATATCCATTCCCATGGAATCCATTCCATACATCTTCATCATCTCCTGCATACGGCGGCTCTGCTCTGATAATGTCATAATAGAAGCTACATTGCTGTCTTTCAGTTTCTCAACTTTCACATCCAGCTTGTCATTACCAAGCTCTTTGCGGAATGTTGCAGTCAGACTGTCTACAGTCTTCTGGAATGCTTCCTTTTCGTCTTCAGCAACTTCCTCTTTTGCATTATCTGTAACATCTGCATCAATTCTCTGGAACTGAACATTCTGATAGCGCTGCTCAAGCTGTGTAATGAACGGAGAATCAATGTTGTGTTTCAGTACAACTGCATCCTGTCCCTGTGCACGGAACATATTGATATACTGACTCTGCTGAATCTCATCTGTTACATAATAGATAGTTGTCTTCTTCTCTTCTGCATTTTCCTCGGCATTGTCTGGTGCCGCATTTTTATCGAGTTCTTTCAGCTCTCCACCATTTGCTTCTACGCAGTCTTTCAGTGTCAGATATTTTCCGTCGATATCCTTAAAGAGAACTGCATCTTTCATCTTGTCACAGAACTTCTCATCTTTCAGACAGCCAAATTTTATAAATGGACTGATGCTGTCCCAGTATTTCTCATAATCTTCACGTTTTGTCTTGCACATACCTGCAAGCTTGTCTGCAACTTTCTTGGAAATGTACTCAGCAATCTTGCCTACAAATCCATCATTCTGAAGAGCGCTACGTGATACATTCAGTGGAAGATCCGGGCAATCAATAACTCCCTTTAATACCATCAGGAATTCCGGAATGACTTCCTTAATATTATCTGCAATAAATACCTGGTTATTATACAGCTTGATCGTTCCTTCAATAGAATCATATTCTGTATTAATTCTCGGGAAGTACAGGATACCTTTTAAGTTGAACGGATAATCCATGTTCAGATGAATCCAGAACAACGGCTCTTTATAATCCAGAAATACTTTGCGGTAAAACTCTTTGTAGTCCTCATCACTGCACTCATTCGGATGTTTTGTCCAGAGCGGATGAATATCACTTAAGGATTCCGGACGCTTTTTAATCTTTACTTTATCTTTTGCAGGTGATACTTCTACAACTTCTTTTTCACCATTTTCATTCTCTTTTTCTTCGGTCTTGGCATCTTCATGAATGTGCTCAACAACCTCATCGTCCTCTTTCAGGTCTGCCTCGTCAATTGTCTCATACTCTGGCTCTGCATTTGCCTTTGATAAGAAAATCTCTACCGGCATAAAGGAACAATACTTCTGGATAACTTCTCTTACACGATATTCGTTCGCAAACTCCAGGCAATCATCGTTCAGATACAATGTAATCTCAGATCCTACAGTCTGCTTGTCTCCTTCTGTCATCTCGTATTCCGTTCCACCATTACTTACCCAGCGTACCGGTGTTGCTCCGTCTTTGTAAGATAATGTGTCAATATGAACTTCATCTGCAACCATGAATGCAGAATAGAATCCCAGTCCGAAATGACCGATCATATCGTCTTCTGTTGTCTTGTCTTTATATTTTTCAAGGAACTCTGTAGCTCCTGAAAATGCAATCTGAGTAATATATTCTTCAACTTCCTCTGCTGTCATACCAAGACCATTATCAATGAACTTCAAAGTCTTCTCTTCCGGATTCACTTCTACATGAATTGATGCCTTATAATCATCCGGTAACTGGTATTCACCCATTACATCCAGTTTTTTCAATTTTGTAATGGCATCACAGCCATTGGAAATCATCTCTCTGACAAAAATGTCATGGTCAGAATATACCCATTTTTTAATAATTGGGAAAATGTTTTCACTGCTGATTGAAAGACTACCTTTTTTTGCTTCCATTCTAATCACTCCTGTTTCTGATATTTTAAGCTGATTTAATCATTTGTGTTTTTGATGCCAGGGATAAAATCGAAACCTACATGAACTTACTCATAAGTAAGCAAATACAAAATCTTGAAATCTCCCCGATTAAATCTATGATAATCCCTTGCTTTTTAAAAGTCAATAGAAAATCAGCACTCTTTTTCATCGAGTGCTAACAATTCTGTGAATTTTATTAAGAAATAATAAACTTCCTTACGTTCATAGTTTGTTCATGTTTATTTTAAAATTCTTTCATCTCTTTAACATTGTTTCTCCACAACTCTTACATATAATAAAATCATCAATAACAGAAGTTCAGTAATACATTTTGAATAAACTTTTTCATAATACGTGCCGGGTGCCGCTTAGCGGTTACCCGGCATCCTCCCTTTTATGAACCTTTATATATTATTCTTCGTCTGCCTGTTCCTCTTTCGCACTGTCTTTTTTGCGTCTACACAATACCACACCGATTATTATTAATAGTATTGTTATTATACTTCCAATCACAATCCATTTCAACGTGGCAAAATGACGGTTTTCTTTTTCTCCTTGCCGATTTTTCTGCTCCTTTTCTGTCTTTCCAGATAATATTTTTTGAATTGGCGCTGCCGCCTTTTCCAATATCGTCTTCTCTGGAACGATTTCAAATGATATATTTTCTTCTGCTTCATTCCCTGCCAGATCCGCTGCTGTCACGCTTACTTCATATTCGCCTGGATTTGTAATCTGAAATGTATACTTCCCGTCTTCTTTTTTTAATGTCTGCCTTTTTCCATTAATCAACACTTCTTCTATCCAGTCTTCTTTTTTTCTGGAATCTACTTGAAAGTTCAGGATTCCTTCATACTGTGCCCCTTCCTCCACCTGATAAAACTGAATCTTCGGAGGTGTGTGATCTATTACGAATTCCGCTCTTGCCACCGCTTCATTTCCTGCGGCATCTATGGCATTTACCTGTAATGTATGACGCCCCTCCGTATCAATCTCTGTCCCAATCGGATATAACCTTCCGTCCATCTGGATCTGATGGACAAATGTCGTAAAGTCCTTGATAAATACATCCACCGGATAATCCCATGAAAACTTTTTCAGATACTTCCCCTGCAGTTCGTCCACCATCTTTATCACTGGATTCTTAGTATCAATCATAAATTGCAGGAAATGTTCTGACTTCTGTTTTGCCTTATCCACAGCCTGTACACTGGTTTTATAGATTCCATCTTCCTGAAATGTCTTTACAAGACTTGCGGATCCGTTCTCTAAACTCCACTTTTCTTCCGAATCTATGACCTCCGTTTTTTTCTCTCCTTCCGGTTTTTCATAATCAATCACTGCCCGACAGCTTTCTAATTTATTTTCATCAGTTGCCTGGTATTCTATCGTCACGGGCTGACTGGTAATCAGATAATCGGCTGCCCCTGTTAAACTTACTGTCGGTGCCAGACTGTCAATGTATAACTTCTGCGTTTTCTCCGTTTTATTACCTGCCTGATCTGTGACAGTCACTGTTACCGGCACACCTTCTCCACTTTTTGAAGTCTGTGTGATTAAAAACTCTGACTGATTCTCCTTTGATTTTCCAATAATTTTATTCCCAACATAACATGTAACCGTATCAACCTGGCTTCCCCATGCACCATCTTCTGATACCACACGAATCCACGCTTCCTTCTGATACCAGGTAGAAAATCCTTCCGGCGCCTCCAAGGTCACTGTCGGACTTTGTGTATCTATCAGTATTTCTATTGTCTCATCATATTCCGGAATCACATTGCCTTCTTCATCTTCCATAAAGACATGTAAAATATTTTTTCCTTCCTCAAATACTTCACCCTCAAGAGAAATCTTGGTTTTCTGCTCTTCTGCTTCTTGTGATACTATGTATTTTATTCTCCCCTGTAACAAAGTATCTTCCCCATGTTTTAATTCGTACACAGTTGTTCCATAGGCGCCATTATGTGTGATCATAACGGACGGCTTTGATAGATAATATCCATTCTTTCCATCAGCCTTGGAGATTTCCAGCTCATATCTCTTAATCTCGGGCTGCTCCGGTTCCTTGTCTTTGTCTTCATCTTTCCCTCCTGGCTTCTCTTGTTCCTTATCCCCTTCTTCCCCTCCTGGCTTCTCTGGTTCTTTATCCCCTTCTTCCCCTCCTGGCTTCTCTGGTTCCTTGTCTTCTCCATTAGTTCCATTTGAATTTTCCGATTCTGTTGTCTTTTTCATGTTTTTTTCTGCCTCATTCTGCGCATAAATAACTGCCTGCTGTGTATAAATCATTACCAGGACTAATATCAATAACGCTCCGGTTCTTATCTTCCTACCCATACATTTTCTCCTTCCATGACTATTCCGTATTCCTGTGCCAATTTTTGAAATTCTGTTTCTTCCTTAATTTCCGGGATCTGATTCAAATACTCTTTTACTGTCTGTGCACAAATTTCTCTGGAAATATCTGAATCTGAACACTGCATACGCATATAAAGAATTCTAAGCTGCTTTGAATCTTTTAATTCTTCCGCTCCTTTCCTGCATATTTCAAGTGCCTGATCTTTTAAGCCTTTTTCTCCCTGTATTTTCACAAGCTTCTGATAAATATCTTCTTTCTTCGACTCCTCTTCCCACTCAAGCATATCTGTATACATTTCCAAAGCCATATCCCAGTCTCTTGCCGTTTCAGCCGCAGAAGCCATATAAGAAGTACATTCTTTTACCAGTCTCTCCTCTGGCTTCTCATCCAGAATTTTCTTACCAATTCTTAAGATTGCTTTTGCATGTTCTTCCGATTCCTCCACTGCATAGCCCCGAATCAGACAGCGCTCATAATCCAGCCTTGAATCGTCCGGCATCCACTCCTCGATTTTCCTGAATATGTTCTCTATTTTCTTTTCATTTGCATATTCCTTTTTCTCATTGCTGCTCTCTTTATCTTCTATCCCAGCCACATACCGCACTAATACAGCCAGATTTTCCGACATCTGATCTTCCCTGGCATCTTCAAACGCCTGAATACTTTTTTCGTAATCTTCCAGCTCCAGAAAATACAACAATCCCATGGATCTCTGCGCTTCTACGAATGCTTCGCGCTCTGAAACTTCTGACATATTTAAACCGTCTGAACTTTCCATCTTAAGTTCTGTGTTCTTCTCATCTCCTTTTTTCTGAATGACCCGGACACTTACTGCGGCTACGAATACACAAATACTTATCATTGCCATAACCGTTCTTTTTTTCGTCCATATTCGTCTATCTTTACTTTTCTTCTCTGTTACATTTGGAATTTCTTTTTGAATTTCGGACATCTGCTTAAATGCCCGTTTTGAATGCCCATCCAGGCATCTGGATATTATTTTTTGAAACTTTACCGTCTCCCGTCTGGTTAATTCCGGGATCGGGTCTGTTACTGACAACAGGTACTGAATTGTCCTGCCTAGTCCGTATATATCTAATTCAATGCTAGCAGCCTGATAATAATTGACTTCAGGTGGA
This sequence comes from Dorea sp. 210702-DFI.3.17, assembly GCF_020560825.1. Lineage (NCBI taxonomy): Bacteria > Bacillati > Bacillota > Clostridia > Lachnospirales > Lachnospiraceae > Dorea > Dorea sp. 210702-DFI.3.17. The sequence continues at coordinate 34,333 of NZ_JAJCNB010000015.1, read as the reverse complement.
AGAAAGTTCTCCCTCACACTTCTTCGATTCATCTGAACCAGCATTTTTTCATTGGATTCCACACTCATATCAAGAAAATGTAGTGTCATATCCTCCGTGACGATCACGCTGTACGGATTCACATACTGGTAACAAGGGTTTCCCCGGCACTTATGTATGCACTCCAGTTGATCTGCAAGATCACGGATCCATAAAAATAATTGTTTTTTTGTAAGGTTCGGGTGATATTTCAACCACTGAATAAGTGACTTTCCTTCTACATAATCAGAGCTGATATAACATTTTTGATTATGTTCGATCAGGCGAAGCACCTCGTAAGCTTCCCTTTCGCCCATCCGCATTCCTCCCATCTGTATTACTTTTTTGAAATTATCGGTGTGATTTCAAATTGTGACAAATTCTGATTCTCTTCGACCTGGCAGAAGTTTTCTCAGATAAATTAGAGTGATTATTATCATACGCGAAAAAAGAGAAAAATGCAAGAAACATTTTGTTGCATTTTCCTCTTTTTATTCATAATTTTTCTTTTTTAAGCAGCCTGCTTAGTCTGTTGCGCCGCCTCAGCTTGAACCGGCTCCTGCTGTACAGGCATAACAGTGTTTATCCATCCGGATTTTCCGGGCTGTGTAAGGTTTTCCTATCCAATCAGCTATGGTCTCCTTCGAAAAGATCGGAAGCCCTGCTGCCAGGTTAAAATCACAGTCATACAGCTTTCCATCATAATCTACCGAAATCTGAAAACGACACATCAAAGCTTCCACCGTTGCCGGGTTGAAAGCATCATACAACTTCTTCATATACCCTGAAAGATTCCCGGATCTTCGGAGAAATGCTCCAAATCGTCCCATTGGATTGTTGTAAAGTGTATACAGGGCATTGAACACAATTCCAAAATCTGCTTCCAAATGCTCTTTATACTCTAGTTCCATAGCGGTCTGATCCGGTGGGAAAAAGGCTCCCGCCGGATTGTACACCATGTTCAACACCAACTCAGGATTCTTTCCATAGCCAAGTGTATTTAATTTCTGTAATACTTGTATTGCCCCGTCAAATGTACCGGTTCCCCGTACTCGATCCATCTGATCTGCCCTATAATAAGGCAGGGAACATACAATTTCTACTTTCTGTCTGGCATAAAATTCAATCAAATGTTCATATTCCGGATTCATCTCTGGCACTCCCCCTGTAATATCAATGGTCTGCACTTGTTGTTCTCTTGCAAATTGAATACAATCCTTCATCCAGAATCTTCTGCATCTCTTCCGGCTTGGAAATATCATGCTTTAACAGCCCTTTACAATTACAGACAGCATATTTTTCCTGGAATTTCTGTAAAAATTCTGCACGTTTTGCATTCATAATATCCTTCTGCCCCATATGCTTCACTTCGCAGTGTCCATATTTTAATCCAAGAACGATCATTGCTCCGACAACAGCACTGTACTCCTTTTACCGATTCCAGATTTCCCTTCACGAATCGCTCTGCTGATGCAAGAATCTCTCTTTTCTCACGATCCAGACAAGGCAAAAATACTTTGCCGGACTCCAGATTCTTCTCACCGATTCCTAGTTCTTCAAGTTTTGCATAAATGTCTGTCACTTTAACCTTCAAATAGGGTTTCAAAAATGTATAACAGTTCGGGCAAAGCATGATAACCTCTTCCACGCCTCTTTTTTCAAACTCATCATTAATACGCTGTATAATTCTCTTTTCATCAGCTTCCAGTCCAAGCTCCGCAATCGGCTTTCCACAACAGTCATAGGCAACTCCGATTCCGTGTTCTTTCAGAAGTTTCACAAGCTTCTTCATTGTCTTTGGATAAAAAGAAGGAAAATTACACCCTGGGAAAAGGATGCATTTTCCAGTTGCATTACGATAATTTTTCATATAAAGTTCTGATAAAATACAGAAACCTCTATCACGCTTTCTTTTTATTGCATGATAGAGGTTTCCAATTACATACTATTCATTTCACATTTTGTTACAAAATAAAGATTATTACTGTACCAATTCCGGATTGGACACACTGACTTTATGGTCATACCATTTACCCTTTGTTCCAATCAATGCCAGATCAAATTCATCGTCCAGTGTCGGTACCGGTACGTCAAAGGAATATACTTCCTTTGGCGCGGAACCATCAGAATAAGTAATCTCTGTTGTCTCTGACGGATCAATCAGATCTGCCCCGTCTTTCTGTGCATCTTCTGCTGAGCCTAAGAATAACTGTACGATATTTTTAGAATTCAATGTAATATGTACTGTCATCTTACCATCTTTAACAGTCAGCGTTGCTTTTCCGTCATTATAGTCCGGATTCTCGTGGAACATACCGCTGTCTGTATTAAAATCTACCTTATAAGTTCCATCTTCCAGCTCAGGCTCCTTCGCATCTTTGCTGTCAGTCTTTGCTTCTGACGCATCATCTTTGGAAGCTTCTGTTTTTGTGTCATCTTTCTTATCCGTATTACTTCCGCATCCGGCAAGCATTGTCATTGCCATACTGGCGGAAAGTAATAAAACTAATAATTTCTTTTTTAACATGTCCATTCTCTCTTTTCTAATTATTTTTCTTTATAATTGTACTCTGAAAATCTGACCTGTCAACTATTTAGCTTCAATTGCAGCTTTTGTATGTGCTACATAAATCTGCTGAATTGCATCAATCTCTCCAAGACCTGCAATCTGTGATTCTACACTGTCAAATGCTTTTGACGCTTCAAACTGGCTCTTCCATGAATCATCATCGTCTCCTGCCATATCATTGTTCGCATGATCTCCTGCAACAACCATCAGTGGACGAAGGATTACTTTCTTATATCCGGCCTCTTTGATTTTCTCAATGACTGCCTGACACTCTGTATCTTCCGGCTCACCTTCTACAGTTCCGATAAATACATTCTTATATCCAAGCTGCTCAATCTGTGTCTGCATCTGATCATAACTTACATTTGCAACGTGTGAAGTTCCATGTCCCATGAATACAAATGCGGTTCCATCTTCGGCTGCTGCATCAATGCTGTCATAGTTTGCTGTCTTAACTGCTTCGTCTGTGATTGCTTTTGCAACTGCTTCTTTGTCTGCATTGATAACTGTTGCATCTGCTCCAACTTCGCCGAGAAGAGGCTCAGCAATCTTTACAGATTCAAATTTATCTTTATATTTTTCCACTGTCTCTGATAACTCATCATACTCTGCGCCATGCATCAGATGTGTCGGCTGAACAACAAGGTTTTTAACTCCATTGTCTACTGCACGCTCCAGCGCCTGCTCCATGTTGTCGATCTTCTCATCATCACGGGCCTGTACGTGATTGATGATGATCTGAGCTGTAAATGCTCTTCTTACTGACCAGTCTGGATTAGCAGCCTGAAGTGCTTTCTCAATTCCACCGATATCTTTTGTACGGCTGTCATTGAATGATGTACCAAAACTTACAACAAGAAGTTCATTCTCACCAATCTCGTCCTGATTTAACGGATCATCTTTCGAAGCGTCACCTGTATCTCTTCCGAAGTAATCAGGATCTGCGTTTTCACCTTCTACTAATTCTTTTTGGGCATCTGTTAATGCGTCCCAGGCTTCCTTAGCTTCTTTGCACTGTTCATCTGTCTTGTCAGTTCTCTCCTGAACATAGATATCATCAATCAGTTTTGCCACCTTGTCTGCTGCCACCTGATCGCTGTCCTCCTTCGTATCCTCTGTCTTTGCATCACTCTTTGCGTCAGAACTTCCTGAATTTCCTCCACATCCTGCAAGCAGAGACATACTCATAGCTGCAGTAAGTAATACGACTACCAATTTTTTCTTCATCTTTCCATCCTCCATTTTTTTCTAAGATACAAAATAATTTTTCCGGAGGTTTCTTATTACATAGAAATTCATATAATAAAAAATCCCTGCCATTAAAAAATGAACAGAGAGTACGCAAAACAAACTATTGACGAAATTATCTTCCTTCCGTCAAATAGCCTTTCTATGTATTTCGTACTGCCAGTTCCTCGTGGCCTGAACAAATATGTTCCTGTACTGTGAAAGGCAGGTATCCCGGCTTATTGCTCAGGCGCTCTAAAATCAGCCTTCCCGGTCTCCCAGTGGCATGTAGGATTCAAAGCTCGCAAAATACGGTGACGAGTTCGTACAGGATTCACACCTGTTTCCCTTTTCATCAGCCAGATAAATAACTTTTTATAATATCTTTCTCTGACTGACACCTCACACATTTTTTATTCTTTTGTATCTTTAACTATTACTTTTACAATCTAACACATCTGATAATTACTGTCAATACATCAGCCTGTCAGACTGTATTCCATATTGGTTTCTCACTTCCATTACGGCCGGGATAAAATCCGGTCGATTTCTCTGGAAGCCTCACTCTTTGTCAGTGTATGTATGTCCATTTCTATAGAAATATTCTTCTGTTGCATAAGCCTTGTGAGAAATGCGATCTGTTTTGCGGTTATCGGTTCTTTTTTCTTCACCTTATATGCCAAGGGCTGTGGTTTAAAAACCTTCGGTTCCTTTTCCTCATAAAAATGCGCCATAGACTGATACAGTTTTGCGGTTGCCAGAGCATCATGATATGCCCGGTGCGCCGCCACATTTTCGATATGATAGTATTCGCAGAGTGCGCCAAGCTTTCTGGATGGAAGGTCTGCGTGAACAACTTTGGCAATCTTAAGTGTATCAATTCCCATATGATCATAAGTGTAACCAAGTTCTTTTGCTTTTGTCTTCACAAAGCTGAAGTCGAACTGCACATTATGTCCGATCAGCGTATCCTGTTCGCAGAATTCAAGGAACTCCGGCAATACTTCGCCGCAGTTCCCTGCTCCTTCTACCATATCATTTGTAATTCCGGTCAGTTGCGTAATCATCGGAGGTATCCCGGCCTCCGGTTCAATAAAACGAATAAAACGGTCAACAACTTTTCCTTCCCGTACTTTCAATGCACCAATCTCAATAATCTCATTGTGCTCCGGGCTAAGTCCAGTCGTCTCTATGTCAAATGCAACATATGATTTTAACATCTTACTTGTCCGTCTCTTTCTCATCCATTGCTCTTACTTTGTCATTTGCATACAATACGCCGCGCATACAGCCATTGCCTTTCACATCTGGATAACCTTCCTCATTATAACAGACTGTAATCACACAGCCATTGCGACAACCAGTACAAGTAAATTTCAAATCTGACATTTTCTCTTCCTCCCCCGCGCCTTTGCGGACTGATGCATGATTCATTTTTTCGCTACCCACGGATTTTTTTGTGCTATGCACTTCTTCAATCCTTAATATTACTAGTATAACATTTTGTTCATTTCTTAACAATGTACATATCTACCCATTTTGTCTATATTTACAAATTATTTTTCGTATTTTTATCTAAAATAGACAATGATTTTTCTTGTTTTTAATATTATACTGTACTTTAGATAAAAAGGTTAATTATTTTAAAAGGAGAGGTAATCATGAACGAAGTATTGAATAACATTTATACTCGAAGATCTATTCGTAAATTCAAAGAGCAGGACGTTCCAAAGGATCTCGTAGATGAGATTGTCAAAGCAGGAACTTACGCTCCAAGCGGCAAGAACTTACAGACATACCGATTCTATGTAATGCAGAATGCAGATTCTATCAAGAGTCTTCAGGATGTTGTAGCAAAGGGAATGGAGAACCCTGCTTACACATTGTACGGAGCAAAGACAATTGTACTTGTTGCATGTGAGAAAGAAGCTGTCAACGGAGTCAGCGACTGCTCATGCGCGATTGAAAATATGCTTCTTGCAGCACACTCACTTGGACTTGGTGCATGCTGGATCAACCAGTTAAAATACTGTGGAGACAAAGCAGAAGTTGCTGATTACCTGGAAGGTCTTGGAATTGACAAAGACATGCAGGTTGTCGGAATGGTAGGAATGGGATATCCTGATGAAGAGCGCGAGGCTGCTAAGAGACAGGATGATCTTGTTACATATTTAAATTAGTTTTTAGTTTCTTTGCATATAGAAATGGAGAGTGGTTTTGTTCCACTCTCCATTTTCTTATTCTCATACCATTGATATGTTTTCATTTTCTAAAATTCAAGAATGCCTCAACAATCTATAATTCCACAGATATGTTCTGCTTTTCTATTCCATGTTTTTCGGCATAACCGGTCAGGAATAATGTCAACGCTCCGTCTCCTGTTACATTGCAGGCTGTTCCGAAGCTATCCTGAAGTGCGAAGATTGCAAGCATCAATGCTGTACCGTCATCGCCAAATCCAAGAACGCCTGTAATGAGTCCCAATGATGCCATTACCGTTCCTCCTGGAACTCCAGGGGCTCCAATGGCGAAAATCGCAAGCAGGACGCAGAACAGTACCAATGTCTGAATATCTGGTAATGTACCATATAATACCTTGGACACGATCATACAGAAAAACACTTCCGTCAATACGGATCCGCACAGATGGATATTTGCAAACAACGGTACACCAAAATCCACCATATCTTCTCTTAAAACTTTAGATTTTCTCGCACACCGAAGCGCAACTGCAAGTGTTGCGGCAGAAGACATCGTTCCAACTGCTGTAATATAAGCCGGTCCATAATGCTTTACGACTTCAATTGGATTCTTTCCAGAATAGACTCCTGCTACAACATACAGCACTGTCAGCCAGATATAATGTCCGATCATAACGATTACGACCGCACTGACAAATACCGGAAGCTGCTTTGTAATAGTTCCATCATATGATAAACAAGTGAATGTAAATGCAATAAACACTGGAAGAATTGGAATAATAATCTTTGACACAATTGCAAGTACAATATTTTGGAACTCATCTAAAATAGTAATGATCGTCTTTGCTTTTGTCCAGATTGCCGCAAGTCCGATTAAAATGGAAAATGCAAGAGCACTCATGACATTCATAATCTGCGGAATAGTCAGACCAAAAACATCTTCCGGCAATTCTTTTAAGCCTTCAATCTCTGACACAACCGGAAGATTCGGAATAATTGCATATCCAGCTCCCATAGAAAGAAGTGCTGCCAGTACGGACGACGTATATGCAACCATAAGTGCAACTCCAAGCATACGTGACGCATTATTTCCAAGCTTTGTAATAGACGGTGCAATAAATCCGATGACAATTAACGGTACTACAAAGTTAATGACCTGTCCCAGAATATTCTTTAATGGGACAACAACGCTCATTACATTTTCCGGGAAAATCTGTCCAAAGATAATTCCAATAACAATACCAATCAATAATTTCACTGGAAGACTGCTAAATATTTTTTTCATACCCTACCTCACTCATTCTTCATGCTTAATAAATTTCTTCTATGTATAAATCATTCTCCTTTTTATCCCGATAAAGAAATTTATTAGTTGAAAATATTATGTTTATTATACAGTTATCAAATATGTTTTGTCTACTTTTATCTTAGAAAAAGGCAATTTCTTATCATAGAAAAAAAGCACATCCTTTCGGATATGCCTTAAATTCAACGTGCGCGAGAAGATTCGAACTCCCGACCTTCTGGTCCGTAGCCAGACGCTCTATCCAGCTGAGCTACGCGCACATTACTGTGTTCCGTTTCTCTTGTGTCCCTCACAGCAAAATCTATTATAGCGTAGATCCCCCGGGTTGTCAACAAGTTTTTTCAATTTTTTCAAACTTTTTTCACTGGAATTTTTTCACTCTTTTTTCTCTCCAGCACATTTGCCACCATCGTGATTGCAAATGCACATCCCATTGCAGCAATCATAGCCACTGCAAATGCCGGGCCTTTTCCTTCATTTGCCATAAACGGAGCAAGCACTGCCGGCACATAAGCGGTTCCTTTTACATTGAACAGTCCTACGATTGCTCCACCTACAGTTGCACTTGCCAGCGCTCCGGCAAAGACAATCTTGTTTGAGAACATGAATGGATAAGACGCCTCCACAAATGTTCCAAAACAGATATTGATAATGCAGCCTGGAAGTGCTACAGCCGCCTCACCTTTCTGCTTCGGCAGAATAATATTGGCAAGTGTGATTCCTGCTGATACCATGACAAGTCCTGTCATATCAATAGCTCCAAGGAAACTAAATCCCATTTCTTCCATTTCCAATAGTACAATCGGAAGAATTGCCGCATGGTAAACACCTCCAATAATTGCCGGCCAGATCAGAAGTCCTGCTACCGCCCCTGCAAGGAGGGCATTGTAATCAATACACATGTTGATCAGAGAACAGATACCATTTCCAATCCATAATGCTACAGGTGCAATAAGGAATTTTCCCACCAATCCAGCTGCCAGTCCACCAAGACCTCCCGAAGCAATATTAACTGTCGTACCCGGCACATTGTGACGGAAACAGAACACACTGATATAGTAAGCAAGTACACCTGCCAGGATTCCGATGATCAGTCCTCCCAGTATTCCTCCATCCACTGCCAGAATGCCGGCTACAATACCTGCAACAATGCTCATGTACGGTAAAGTATCACAAGAAAATTATGTCGAATTGACAGCCGCCTCCGCTATACCGAATAAGGAAATAAAGAGTCCTCAAATTTTGCGCTACTAAATGAAGACGAGCGGAAGTAATCTCCCGCTCGTCAGTAAACTTAACTATGCCATATCAATCCCGCTTCTTTCCCGCCACCGGCACTAAGAACAGCGCGGGCAACAGCAGGAAAGCGGTACAGACCAGCCCCCAGGGTATGGACACCTGCTGGGCTACCAGCCCCACAATAGGCCCGCCGATGATCTGCCCGAAAGAGTCCAGCTGTCCGCTGGTGGAAAAGACTGTGGCGCGCATTTTCTCATCCACATGGTCGTTCATCCAGGCGGCCAGCACAGGCTCCTTGATGGTGCGCATAAGCCCCGCCAGCAGGAACACCAACAACATGAACCAAAAGCTCCGCCCCACCGCGAAGAGAACCAGGCACAGGATATACCCGGCGCTGGTGGACATGACCACACTGGTTCGGCTGACAGTCCCTTTTTTCTCCATGCGGGCGATGAGCAACTGAGAAGCCAGAATACCTAAGCCGCTGCCGATAAGACTGATAACACCGAACCAAGTGACGCTGTTCAGCGGCCCGATAACGGGTATTACCGTGTCATCCAGAAAATGAGCGGTGGAGAGCCGGTCAAAGCCTTCACTGGCAAGTCCCCCGCATAGTGTGATTGCTAAGAGCGCCAGCAACACAGGTGCGCCTTTCACAAAGCCCAGGTTGAGCTTGAACAGGCAGACAAAGTCTTTAAGCAAGCCCTGCCGTTCCTCAATAGCAGGGGAGAAGTTGGTTTCTGGCATGATGCGAACCAACACCAGCCCCAACAACAAGCACAAACTGCCCCCCAAGATGACAGGCATTTGCAGGTTTATGTTTCCCAGCAGTGTGCCCAGCACCACGCCCAGAACGCCGCCGATTTGCCCCATTTGACTGCCCCGCAGGAACACCTTGTCTATGGGTTTGTCCTCTTCCTCCGAGGCAATCCACGCCTCCAGAGCGCCGGTGATGAAGGTATCACCGCAACCCCAGACAACCTGGGCCAGCAGAACCGGCGCGAACCACGGTAGCGCACCCTCCATCAGAAAGCCCAGGCCGTAGAGGAACATTCCAATCAGCACCGAGCGCCGACGGCTATACAAATCCGCCACCACACCGGTGGGTATCTCGAACAGAAAGCAGGAGGTCTCCAGAACCGTCCCTACCAGGACAAGCTGGAAAGCATCCAGCTGCACCACCTCCAGGTGGTACACGATGGAAAGCACTGTGGACATAGAAACCGCCAGGGAAAAGACAAATCGGAACAGCAGGTAGACAGAATATGCCTTTGAATTTTTAGCAAACATGAAGTTACATTCTCCTTTATTTTTGCAGTTTGCCATATGAATACCTCCGATACTGAAATTAGAACAACATGGCTGTTCTTCTTCGCGATATTATAGCAAATGGGCTTTGTGTTGTCAATGTAAAGAGAAGCGAGAGCGAGAGCGAGAGCGAGAGCGAGAGCAAGTTTCTACCACGGTGCCAAAATCCGCAATTCTGCGGTTTTGCCCCTCGCGGGAAACTTGTTGGGGAGTGCCTTCCCCAAACCCTGCTATGCGGCTTGCGCCGCTTATCCCCGCCGCGCTCATGCGGCAAGAAAGGAGGTCACGACCATGCGAAAAAAATACAACACACCCCACCGCAGCCGCGTTGTGAAAACCCGGCTGACCGAAGATGAATACGCCGACTTCACAGCGCGGCTTGCGCCCTATGGTATCAGCCAGTCGGAATTTCTCCGGCAGGCGATCCGGCGTACCACCATACGCCCCGTACTCCATGTGTCGTCGGTCAATGACGAACTGCTCTCCGCTGTCGGGAAGCTCGCAGCCGAGTACGGCAGGATCGGCGGCAACCTCAACCAGATTGCCCGGTATCTGAACGAGTACGGCGCGCCCTATCATGCGTTGTCCGGCGAGGTACGCGCCGCCATAGCCGACCTTGCCGCCCTCAAGTATGAAGTCTTAAAGAAAGTAGGTGACGCGGTTGGCAACACTCAAACATATCAACTCTAAAAACGCCGACTACGGAGCCGCCGAACAATACCTGCTCTTTGAGCATGACGAATTTACCATGAAGCCCGTCCTTGATGAAACCGGCAGGCTTATCCCCCGCGAGGACTACCGGCTGTCTACGCTGAACTGCGGCGGGGAGGATTTTGCCGTTGCGTGTATGCGGGCCAATCTCCGCTATGAGAAAAACCAGCGGCGGGAAGATGTGAAAAGCCACCACTACATCATCAGCTTTGACCCGCGGGACGGGCCGGACAACGGCCTGACCGTAGACCGGGCGCAGGCGTTGGGGGAGCAATTCTGTAAAGAACATTTCCCCGGCCACCAAGCCCTTGTCTGCACCCACCCGGACGGGCATAACCACAGCGGCAACATTCATGTGCATATCGTCATAAACAGCCTGCGGATTGAGGAAGTGCCGTTCCTGCCCTACATGGACAGGCCAGCCGACACGAAAGCCGGCTGCAAGCACCGATGTACCGACGCTGCCCTGCGCTACTTCAAATCCGAAGTCATGGAGATGTGCCACCGGGAGGGGCTTTACCAAATCGACCTCTTGAACGGCAGCAAGAACCGCATCACCGACCGGGAGTATTGGGCGCAGAAAAAGGGACAAGCCGCGCTGGACAAGCAGAACGCCCCCATGATTGCCGATGGTATCACGCCCCGGCAGACCAAGTTTGAAACGAACAAGGAAAAGCTGCGGCAGACCATACGGAAAGCCCTTGCCACCGCCGCCAGCTTTGACGAGTTTTCCTCTCTGCTGCTGCGGGAGGGTGTGACCGTCAAGGAGAGCCGGGGGCGGCTGTCCTATCTCACGCCGGACAGGACAAAGCCCATCACCGCCCGGAAGCTGGGCGACGATTTTGACCGCACCGCCGTCCTTGCCGTTTTGGAGCAGAATGCCGCCAGAGCCATAGAAAAGGCCGCAGCCATACCTGAATACCCCTGGCAGGAGAAACGCGGCATACAGCCCGCAAAAGCCCCTCAAACCGCCCCCAAACAGGACGGAGTGCAGCGGCTTGTGGACATTGAGCAGAAAATGGCCGAGGGCAAAGGCCGGGGCTATGAACGCTGGGCGAAGATACACAATCTGAAGCAGGCCGCCAAAACGCTGTCCGTCTACCAGCAGTACGGCTTTACTTCCCCGGAGCAGTTAGAAGCCGCCGTTGATACCGCCTATGCGGAAATGCGCCAGACCAGCGGCGAACTGAAAGCACTGGAAACCAAGCTGCAAGGGAAAAAGGAGTTGCAGCGGCAGGTGTTGGCCTACGCCCAGACCAAGCCCGCCCGCGACGGGTTGAAAGCGCAGAAATCCGAGAAAGCCCGCGCCGCATACCGGCAGGCCCATGAGAGCGATTTTATCATAGCCGACGCAGCCGCCCGGTATTTCAAGGCGCATGGCATTACCAAGCTGCCCGCCCGGAAAGCGTTGCAGGCCGAGATCGAGCAGCTTATCTCCGAGAAAGACGGCCTGTATAACACCTATCACGAACAGAAGCAGCGGTTCAAGGAGTTGCAGACCGTCAAGCGGAATATCAACCAGATTTTGCGCCGGGACGAGCCGCACCGCAGAAAGGAGCAGAGCCATGAGCGATAACCTGCCCCGCATGGACTACCGCCAGCACCGGCGGGCGCGGCGGCTGGTACATGAGTGCTGTAACTACGACGAGGGGAACTGCCTGCTGTTAGACGACGGGGAGCCTTGCGTGTGCGTCCAGAGCATTTCCCTTTCCCTCATGTGCCGCTGGTTCCGTGTGGCTGTCCTGCCCCTTGACGGGGAGCTGTCCGCAGCCCTCTTATACCGGGGGAGCCGGAAACGGTGTGCCGTCTGCGGAGCGGCCTTTGTCCCCAAATCCAACCGGGGGAAATACTGCCCCGACTGCGCCGGGCGCATGAAGAAAATCCGCGCCGCCGAGAGAAAGCGGAAACAAAGGCAGAGATGTCACGCTTTAGAGCCTTTCAAACCCGCATAAATCAAGGCTTTTTTCGTGGGTGTCAAAGGGTACGCGATACATTTATCCTTTTCCCCCGGAAACGGCGTTCTAAATGCGTACAAACACCCCAAATCCACCCAAAGGAGGAACCATGTCAGACAACCGAAAATACTACTACCTCAAGCTGAAAGAGAATTACTTTGACGAGGACGCCATTGTGCTGCTGGAAAGTATGCAGGACGGTATCCTCTATTCCAACATCCTCTTGAAACTGTACCTGAAATCGCTGAAAAACGGCGGGAAGTTGCAGCTTGATGAAAATATCCCCTACACCGCGCAGATGATTGCCACCATTACCCGTCAGCAAGTCGGCACCGTAGAACGGGCCTTGCAGATTTTTATGAAGCTGGGGCTTGTGGAGCCGTTACAGAACGGCGCACTGTATATGAGCAACATTGAACTACTGATCGGCCAATCCTCTACCGAGGGGGAGCGAAAACGGCGGGCAAGGCTGGCTTTGCAGGAGCAGAAAGCCTTGCCAAAGGCCGGGGCGGACAAATGTCCACCATATCAAGCGGACATTTGTCCACCAGAGATAGAGATAGAGAAAGAGATAGAAAAAGAGAGAGAGCGAGAGTTAGATACGGGACAACCCGCCCGCGCCGCCTATGGCCGGTATGAAAATGTTTTTCTTTCGCAATCGGAACTGGACGGGCTGAAAGCAGACCTGCCCGGCAAATGGGACTATTACATTGACCGGCTATCCTGCCATATCGCGTCCAGCGGCAAGCGATACAAGAGCCATGCCGCCACCATCTACAAATGGGCGCAGGAGGACGCAACTAAGAAAGCCCCGAAAAAGGGCATACCAGACTACTCATGCAAGGAGGGCGAGAGTTTATGAAGAACGAAATCAACGCTGTTTTGGAGAATATGACGGCCACCACCCCGGAGCCGGAGGACTACACCGGCGAGGACGGTTTGCTGTACTGCGGCAAGTGCCGCAAGCCGAAAGAAGCCTATTTTGCGCCGGATAAGGCCGCTATCTTCGGGCGCGACCGCCACCCGGCAGAGTGCGACTGCCAGAAAACCGCCCGCGAGGAACGGGAAGCCGCCGAAAAGCGGCGCAGGCACCTTGACACCGTGGAAGAACTGAAACGCCGGGGCTTTACCGACCCCGCCATGCGGGACTGGACTTTCGAGAATGACAACGGCAGGAACCCGCAGGCCGGGCTTGCCCGCCGGTATGTGGAGCATTGGGAGGATATGCGGACAGACAATATCGGCTGCCTGTTCTGGGGCGGCGTAGGAACCGGGAAAAGCTACCTTGCGGGCTGTATCGCAAACGCCCTCATGGAGAAAGAAATCCCCGTCCACATGACGAACTTTGCCCTGATCCTCAATGACCTTGCCGCCAGCTTTGAGGGGCGCAACGAGTACATTTCCCGCCTTTGCCGCTATCCGCTGCTGATCCTTGACGACTTTGGCATGGAACGCGGCACCGACTACGGGCTGGAACAGGTTTTCAATGTGATTGACAGCCGTTACCGCAGCGGCAAGCCGCTGATCGTCACGACCAACCTCACGCTGGACGACCTGCGAAACCCGGAGGACACCGCCCATTCCCGGATTTATGACCGGCTGCTTTCCATGTGCGTCCCGGTACGCTTTACCGGCGACAACTTCCGGCAGGAAACCGCCAAGCGGAAAATGGAGAGCATGAAGAAACTGATTACCGACTGAAAGGAGTATTGCCTATGGCAGATAACAAGCAGCACGACACCCGCACCGCCCGCCGCCCCGACTGCGTGACGGAAATCCGCATGGGCAATTCCGTCCTTGTCGTGTCCGGCTATTTCAAGAAAGATACCACGACCACCGCCGCCGACAAAATGGCGCGGGTACTGGAAGCGGAAGCCGCTGCTACGCAAAAACCGGCAATTTGACCGACTGTAAAGAAGCAAATTTAACGCTTTTGCCGCTGTACAGCCCCCGCTGTTCCGTGGTACAATGAAACCACGGAATAGTGGGGCTGGCTGTCGGAAACGGAGGATTTTATGTTAAGACAAGCCACCCAAAACCTCATTACCGCCCTTTATCCGAGATTGTCCCATGAGGACGAGCTGCAAGGCGAGAGTAATTCCATATCGAACCAAAAAAGGATACTCGAAACCTACGCAAAACAGAACGGCTTTACCAATCTGCGCTGGTACACCGACGACGGTTATTCCGGCGCGAACTTCCAGCGGCCCGGATTTCAAGCCATGCTTGCGGACATTGAAGCCGGGAAAGTTGGTACGGTCATTGTCAAGGACATGAGCCGGTTAGGGCGAAACTACTTGCAGGTAGGGTTTTACACGGAAATGCTGTTCCCTCAAAAGGGCGTGCGTTTTATCGCTGTCAACGACAATGTGGACAGCGCAAACGGCGGCATGGACAATGATTTTACCCCTCTGCGAAATCTGTTCAACGAATGGCTGGTGAGAGATACGAGCAAGAAAATCAAGGCAGTTAAAAGAGCAAAAGGCATGAGCGGCAAGCCCGTTACCAGCAAGCCGGTGTATGGCTACCTCATGGACGAGGACGAGAACTATATCGTTGACGAGGAAACCGCGCCGGTTGTCCAGCAGATTTACCAGCTTTGCCTTGCGGGGAACGGCCCGACCAAGATTGCCCGTATGCTGACGGAACAGCAAATCCCCACGCCGGGGACGCTGGAATACCGCAGGACAGGCAGCACACGCCGCTACCACCCCGGCTATGAGTGTAAATGGGCGACGAACACCGTCGTTCATATCCTCGAAAACCGGGAGTACACCGGCTGTCTGGTAAACTTCAAGACGGAAAAGCCCTCTTACAAGACCAAGCACAGCGTAGAAAATCCCATTGAGAAGCAGGCCATTTTTGAGAACCACCATGAGCCGATTATTGACACGGAAACATGGGAGCGTGTGCAGGAGTTACGCAAGCAGCGCAAACGCCCGAACCGCTATGACGAAGTGGGGCTGTTCTCTGGTATGCTGTTCTGCGCCGACTGCGGCCATGTGATGTACCAGCAGCGGTATCAGAACAAGAACCGCAAGCAGGACTGTTACATCTGCGGCAGCTACAAGAAGCGCACCCGCGACTGTACGGCGCACTTTATCCGCACCGACCTGCTGACCGCCGGTGTCCTCTCCAATCTCCGGCAAGTGACGGAGTATGCTGCCAGGCACGAGAGCCGTTTTGTAAAGCTGCTGATCCAGCAGAACGAAATCGGCGGCAAGAAAAAGACCGCCGCAGCCACCAAGCAGCTTGAACAGGCGCAGGAGCGGATTGCCGAAGTGAGCCGCATTATCAAGCGGCTGTATGAGGACAATGTGAACGGCAAAATCAGCGACGAGCGTTTCATGGAACTGTCGGCAGACTATGAGCAGGAGCAGCGGGAACTGAAAGACCGCACCGCCGCATTGCAGGCGGAACTGGACAAGTCGCAGGCGGCCACCGTTAACGCCGAGAAATTCATGGGGATTGTCCGCAAGCACCTTGCCTTTGAGGAATTGACACCCACCCTCTTGCGGGAAATGATTGAGAAAATCGTCGTGCATGAGTGCAGCTATGACGAGAACGGCACCCGCAGGCAGGACATTGAGATTTATTACAGCTTTGTCGGCAAAATTGACTTGCCCGAAGCCTAACGCCCGACCTATCCGACACAATGGCCAAGTGCCGGATAGGAACGGCAAAATTTTTTACACTTCTATTACTTCTTTATCGCACATCAGCAAACTCCCACCTCATCAAGACCGGAAACCTGCTTAGCTGCAATTGCACAAATAACGATTGGAATTGAATTTACAAGTGTATCAAATACATCTGACAGACTTCCACATCCTGGAATCTTGCTGCACGCCAGGCAAAGTGCCATGGCAATAAATGCCGGAAGGCTTGTCATCATAATTCCGCGGAAATTAATGCGCTTCCATATATTTCCTTCTGCTTTTGATGCTGCATTTTCCCCTGTATTACCAATAACTGGCATATATTTAATTTTCCAGTATTTTGCAAGTGCTGTCGTAAATGCAACGGCTCTTGTACGATTCGTTGTTCCTGTTGTTCCAGATGCTGACAGAACATTACATCCCATGTTCTGCGTGAGCGCGACACCACTTCCGCCCGTTCCGGCCATCGGAATCTTCGTTCTTGCGCAGGCTTCCATTGCCTGTCTGTTAGCCCCGTCCGGACTGGCACTGACGAACATTACACCGTCAATTTCACCGTCATCAATCTTCTTCGCAAGTTTTGCGTCCACCTTTTCCGCTTCTACATTAACCTCTGTTAAAGTCCCCTGAAATACTGCCTGTACTTCTGTTCCATTCCATGTGTATAAAGTTGCCGGACTGTCCGGTCCCACATTATCCAGACTGCCAGATGCCAGTACATACTGTACAAATGTGATCTCCATGTCTGCTGCCTTTGTCTGTCCGCAAATTTCTTTCATCATTTCCGGCAGATTGTTCCCACCCTGTTTATAAAGATTTCCACCACTGCTTCCTATAAATGCAATCTTTTTTCCCATTCCTTTATGTCCTTTCAGATCAAGTTATGTTACCATGCTACCTTGCTACCATGGTAGCGTGCTAAAGCGATGGAATAAGCTTACCATTTTAGAATGCATTTGTAAAGAGGAAAATATTATGCTACTATAAATATCTGGATTATTAAAACTATTATTTTAACGCAACATGAAAAAGGAAGAAACACTATGACTAAAAAAATTGCTGTAATAAATGATTTATCCGGATTTGGCCGTTGCTCACTGACAGCCGCAATTTCCGTCATCTCAGCCATGGGAATTCAAGCCTGTCCACTTCCAACCGCAATTTTAACCGCGCAGACCGGATATCCGCACTATTACCTCGATGACTATACAGATAAAATGGATATTTACCGCCAGGAATGGCAGAAAATGGGACAACATTTCGACGGTATCTACACCGGATTCGTCGCAAGCGAAGCACAAATTGATCAGATATTCCATTTCATAGATACATTTTATACATCAGATACATTTCTTCTCGTGGACCCGGTCATGGGAGATGATGGTATAAAGTACGATATGTTTACACCGAAGTTACTGGAAAAAATGAATGCGCTGGTCGGGGAAGCGGATATTATCACTCCTAATCTGACAGAGCTCTGCCTTTTGACAGATGCAAGTTACGATACAATTATGGAAATTACCGACAAAGATATACTTATAGATGTCATTGGCGAACTGGCATCAACACTTCTTCCAGTCGATAACGATTATTCAAAAGAAATTATCGTTACCGGAATTCATTTCAATAATGAGCACGGGCAAAAAATGATGGGAAATCTTTATATTTCTCAAAAATCAAGAAAACTGTTCGCTTTTCCACATGTAGGCGGAAGCTATTCCGGAACTGGTGATCTATTTGCTTCCTGTATCGCAGCAGGAAAATGCCGCGGTGACAAAATTCCAGATTTAATTCATCTCGCCGGGACATTTTTAGAACAGGCTATTAAAGACTCTGCCGAAGAAAATGTACCATATCCAGACGGCACCAATTACGAGAAATATTTGCATTTGCTAATGATGAAGTAAAATCATTATTATTTTTTCTCGGATATCACCAGCCCCAATACAGTCAATGCGGTTCCTCCTAACATAAAAGGTGTCACTTTCTCATGAAGAATGATCACTGACACGACAATTGTAATTACTGGAATCGCATAGATGTATGCACTCGTCTTTATTGCACCGAGCATCTTGACCGCATAGTTCCAAGTTACAAAGCAGACTGCACACGCTCCAATTCCCAAATATAACAGATTTGCCAGATTCAAAGGCTTAGTATACGCACTTAAATGAAACTTTGCACCGGATCCAATTAAAATAGGTATCATAAACATCAATCCATAGAAAAATACTCTTCTTGTTGTCTGGATCACATTGTAACCAAAACCACTAATTTTTTTGATTAATATAGAATATGCTCCCCATACAAAAGAGCCTGCTACACATAATAAATCCCCGATCAGATTTATCGAAACATTCTCACCGCCGCCAAAACTAAGTAAAATGATTCCGGCAATGGCACACACAAATCCGAAAAAGAAATATTTTTGTAATTTTTCTTCTTTTAAAAAGAAATGAGCCATAATCGTCACGAACAAAGGTGCCGTCGATACGATAACACTGACATTGGATGCCTGTGTGTAAGTCAGTGCGATATTTTCAAATAAATAATACAAGCAGACACCACAAAGTCCTGCTCCAACAAATATAATTTCCTGTCCTTTTTCAGTTCTTAACTTCTTTGGCCGCATCAACCACAATGTAAAATATCCAAGTAAAAATCGTGAAAACAATAAATCTACCGGTCCAAAATCTTGTAGTAATACCTTTGTCGACACAAATGTTGTTCCCCATATCAGACATGTAACGATTGCTGCTATATGCCCGGTTACTTGATGCTCTCTCTTCATGTAAATATTCCTCGCTAAATTGTATAAAAAATTTTGCAAATTATTTTTCTCTATGTTATAATGGCGTCATGCAGCGATGGTCGAGTTGGCTGATGGCATCTGCCTCGAAAGCAGAAGAACCGCAAGGTTCCGGGGGTTCAAATCCCTCTCGCTGCGTTTTCTTTTTTTAGCAATGAACTTGGACACATAATCCAAATTTATTGCTTTTTTTGTTCTTTATAGTTCTATATATTTTCATCAGATTTTCTTAAGAAATTTTAGAAACATTTCCATTTTCTGACACAAGGCATTCACAATTCTCCATTATAATGAACTTATCAATTGAAGAAGACGGTAGTCGTACTTGCAGAAAAGCCAGACATGACAAATGTACACTATGCCCTCCAAAATGTCGGCTTACTGCTCACAATCAGGTATGATTACCGGACTTCGCCTAACAACAATTAAAATTTACATAGATAAAATGTTCAAACCCTTTCAAAAAAGAACCAGCACTTTCAAAAGTGTTGGTTCTTTTTTATTCCTGTTTCTTACTGCTCTCTGAATGTAATCTCTCCTGTGGAGGCATCCATGCCATCCACAATTGCCAGTGACTCCAGACGGTATCCAAGATTACGGATCACTGTTCCCCCACTCTGGAAGCCTTTCTCGATTGCGATTCCGATTCCCTCTACAGTTCCTCCTGCAGCTTTCACGATCTGGATCAATCCCTGAAGTGCACAGCCATTTGCCAGAAAATCATCGATAATCAGTACATGAACATCCTCACTTAAAAATTTCTTTGCAACGATTACCTGATTCTTGCATTTGTGGGTAAATGACTCGACTTCTGCCGTATACATCTCGCCTTCAATATTAATGCTTTTTGTTTTTTTAGCAAATACAACCGGAACCCCGAAATGCTGTGCTACAACACAGGCGATTCCGATTCCAGAGGCCTCAATAGTAAGAATCTTGTTAATTGGTCTGTCCGCAAATCTTTTCTTAAATTCAGCACCCATCTGATCAAATAATTCTATATCCATCTGATGATTCAGGAAACTATCCACCTTTAAAACATTTCCCTCTTTTACGATTCCATCTTTTACAATTCTTTCCTCTAAAAAGTTCATCACAGATTACTCCTTTGTTCCATTTCAGTTCATTTGGAAATTATTATACTCCTTTTCTTCATGAAATGCATCAAAAATTTGTTTCTGTCGCTTATTTTATAAATTTCAAAATATTTTAGAATTTTATTCTACTTTCAATGCATTCGGATATATTTTCTTAAGCCGGACATCATCAAACTTTTGATCCATAGTTTTCTGCCAGCTATGTGTTGCTGCTGATACAGTCTCCAATAGCCAGCCCAAAAAACTGGTACAAAAAAAGAGCCAGATTAATTCATATCCTGAGTACATATACTTCTCCTTTTCTTTCGTTTTCGTATTTGTCTGAAAATCCCCACTTCTACAAGTAGTAACTTCACTTACGTCAAATCTGAACTTAAAAGAAATATTAGCATATTTTACTTTGGAAATCTATGTTCTGGCTCTCTCTTATTGCATATTCAGGGGTTTACATATATTTTTTCACGATTTCATGCATTTGGTCCCACTTTTTCTCCATATCGCTGACCAGCTTGAACTGCGTTCTGCACCGATCCAGATTATGTTCCTCGCGATGGATCTTGAAGTATGTATCTCCCTGCAGATAATCTGTCAGGAACCGCATACCACATTCAAATGTCATGACCTTTGCTCCCATCGGCAAAAGTTCCATCTCCCGTTTTGTCAGCTTGCCATTACAGCCTTCAATGAATCCTTTTGTAAACAGATCAAAAAGCTCCATACTGCATTCAACCTTAGACAGATCTTTTTCATCTTCCGCACCTGTACTTGCTCCGAAACGAATGGCGTCACCGAAATCATTCACAGCAAGTCCCGGCATAACAGTATCCAGATCTATCACGCAGATTGCCTTGCCTGTCTTATTGTCAATCATAATATTGTTAAGCTTTGTATCATTGTGTGTAACACGAAGCGGAATCTCTCCCTTTGCCTGAAGGTTTGAAAAACAGCATGCTACATCTTCATGGTCCAACACAAACTGAATTTCTTTCTTAACACCAGCCGCACGGCTCTTAATATCTGTTTCTACCGCTCTTTTAAAAAACTCAAATCTTGCCTTTGTGTCGTGAAATCCTTCAATTGTCTCAAACAATGTATCGGCCGGATAGTCTGCCAAAAGATTCTGGAAATTTCCAAATGCCATTGCTGCCTGATAGAACTGATCCGGATTCTCTACCTGATCATAACTGCTCGCATCTGTAATAAAAATATAGGATCTCCAGTAATCTCCAAACGAATCCTGATAATATGGTTTTCCATCCAGCGCCGGAATTACATTCAACGTTTCTCTGTCTGGATCTCCTCCTTTTTTTATAATTTTTTCGCGAAGATAGGAAGTCACTCCAAGAATATTCTCCATAAGCTCTACAGGGTTCTTGAATACATTTTTATTCATTTTTTGAAGAATGACCTTCAAAATCCCCATACGTTTTACTTCAAATGTCAGCAAATATGTATCATTAATGTGTCCATTTCCAAATGGTACATCCTGGATCAGTCTTCCTTCATATTGAAAATGTGCAATTGCTTCTGCCTTCTGCGTTCTGACTACCTGTATCATAATACTTCCTCCGGTTTTATTCAAAAATCCTTCTACTTATTATTGATGTCTTTTATCACTTGATTATTGTAGTATAAATTTGTACAAAAATCTTTATCATATTTCACTCATAATTTATATTATCTGCTTCTATTTCTTGCAATTTTTAATACATACGTTATAATTATTTATAACATTTGTACAAAAAATACAATTGCGCAAAGGAGACTTTAATATGGCATACAATGGATTTTTACCGGAGAATGTAATCAACATCGGTAAAATATACAGTATTCATTATTTTGAATACATGAGCGATTTTTCATTCGAAGGTGAAAGCCACGATTTTTGGGAATTTATCTGTGTAGATAAAGGAGAAGTTGAAGTGACCGGCGGTGATAAGAAGTTTATTCTTCACAAAGGTGAAATTGCTTTTCATGAACCTAATGAATTTCATAATGTTACAGCTACTGGAACGATCGCACCGAATCTGATTGTTATCTCCTTTCAATGTGATGATAATGCTATATATTATTTTCGCAAAAAAATTTTGAAGATGGATGAAGTAGAACGCAATCTTCTGGCAAGCATTATTTTTGAAGCCAGACATACCTTCCAATGCCGGCTGGATGATCCATATCTTCAGAATATGCCGCTTAAACAGCCACCTGACATCTTCGGCTCACAGCAAATGATCCGTCTGCTAATAGAACAGTTTTTAATCCACCTTGCAAGACGTTACTCAGCCTCTTACACCAGCGTTGTCCGTCCAAAAGACACTATGCCTGCAGCCAAATCAACAAAATCCAAAAATGACATTGAAGTCTACAGTCTGGTCACCGAATACATGAAAGAACATATTCGTTCTCATGTCACTATTGAACAGATCTGCAAGGACAACCTGGTCGGCAGATCACGACTGCAGAAGATATTCAAAAATCAATGCGGACTTGGCATCATCGACTATTTTTCGAAGCTGAAGATCAACACTGCAAAAGAACTGATCCGATCCAGACATATGAATTTTACACAGATTTCCGATTATCTTGGATATACCTCCATTCATTACTTCTCAAGACAATTCAAAAAAGAAACTGGAATGACACCGTCTGAATATGCATCTTCAATCAAGGCAATGTCAGAAGGGAAGTTTGAGGAATATTAGTGGAAAATAAAACAGAACATTACTAAAAAGCAAAGGAATCTGTGTGCGAATCATCAGTTAATTTTTAATAGCTGGATTCGAAAACAGATTCCTTACTTTATATAATATTCTTTTTATGTCTCTAACCTTTAATTCCTCCGGTAATTCCTCCGATCAATTTCTCTGACAGGAACAGATACAGGACAAATGTCGGTGCAAATACAATAATTACTGCCGCGAACATTCCAGCCCAGTTTCCGGTGTACTGCATGGACTGCAACATTCCATAAAGTCCTACGGCTACCGGACGTAATGCATCGTTGTTTGCAAAAATCAGTGACAGGAAATACTCATTCCAGATATTAATGAAATTGAATATTGTCACTGTTACCAGTCCGGACTGAGCCATCGGGAACATAATCTTCCAGAAAGCTTTTGCCGGAGGACATCCATCAAGAGCTGCTGCCTCTTCATATGTACTGGAAATATTTGCAAAGAAAGTAAGTAAGAAAATCGTTGTATATGGAATATTAATTCCTACATACAAGAAGATCAAAGTTACCTTACTTGCTGCAACATTATTCAGAATTCCAAGATTTGCTACAACTCCAAACAATGGAAGAACGATCATCGTGATTGGAATACCCATCGCAGACACTAAACTTGTCTGGATAATTTTATTCCCGATAAATGTATATCTCGCAAGGACATATGCTGCCGGCGCACAGATCAGGATCAACAATACACAAGATACTACTGCATAAAGGAGGGAGTTTGTAAAGAATGTTGCAACTCCGCCACTTCCCCATGCCTGCACATAATTTTCAAAGTGTAGTCCCGACGGGAATTTCAATGCTTTTCCTGCAAAGATATCTGTTGTAGTAGAAAGACTGGCTGCTATGATCCATCCAAGTAACATGAATGTAAATGCCACCCATAAAATTACTATAATATATCCAGGAGCGAGCGCCATTTCATGTTTCCAGTCAATTTTCTTTTTCACTTTTATTTTTTTCTCTTTTGCCATCTTGCGTCTCCTCCTTTCTAAAATTCTAAGTCATCCTCTTTAATCAGTTTATTACAGATTGTAAAAATAACTACAATACAGATGCACAAGATAATACCGATCGCTGCTCCATATCCTGCATTTCTTTCTGTAACTGCATTTCCGGCTCCAAATGTCTGCATGTACATGTACTGTACCGGGACAATAGTTGCCTCATCTGCTGTTACAGTTGAGAACATCTGAGACCACACAAAGAATGCCGCTGTACTTACTGACCACATCGTAATGTTCGTCTTAAATACTCCTTTTAATAAAGGAAGTGTCATATGCTGGAATTGCTGTGGCCTGTTGGCACCATCAATGGTTGCCGCTTCATATAGCTCTGGACTGATTCTCTCAATTCCACTCATCCAGATCAGCATGTGATATCCAATCATTCCAAAGCAATATGCAAATAACAATGCTCCGAATTTGTGATCTGTATCCAGCCATGCTGTCTCTGCCAGTTTATGCATACCGACCGCATCAAGAATAGATTTTAGTAATCCGAACTTAGAACTATATACATACTGTAACCACATAGTTGCAAGAGCTACCGCACTTACAAGGTTCGGAAGATAGATTACCGCACGAAAGAATTTCTTACCACGGATTCCACTTGTCAGGATAACTCCAAACAGCAGAGAAACAGAAAGTACAATTGCTCCACCGATTGCCCAGATTTTAAACAGGTTCAGCATAGACTTTCTAAAAATTGCAGTTCCAAATAATTTCTCATAGTTCTGTATACCTACAAATGTCCACAAATCTGTTGTGTCTGTAACGGAATCAATTTTGAAGAAACTCATCATAATCGTCCGGACGATCGGGTATAAAAAAACAATGAGGAAGATGATAACTGCCGGCGCTAGGAAGCCTACGATCATTTTCTTATTATTTTTCATCTCATTTCCTCCTTCTCGCATAATCTCAGCCATCTGCCTCATTCTTTTTTCAGATGTCCTGCGACCGTTTTCTTAAAAGAAATATGGCGGCGATGCCATAACCGCCCCGCCACCATATTATAATATGCATCTTATTTGATTATCTCAAATGACTTATTTTCCTGCTGCTTTTTTCATTGTAGAAATGAATCCTGCTGCATCTAATTTACCAGCTGCGAGCTCAAGTGCGCTTGTCTTTAATGTACCAGTCAGGTCATTGTTGCTCTCTGCGCCTGCTGCCCAGTCATAGTATGTTGTTGTCGCATCAAATCCAGCTTTTACTTCTGTAAGCTCTGTTGGCCATGCATCAGAATTTGCTTTGTCAGTTGGGATACAAAGAGCTTCTGTTGTCATCTCTTTGTCATAATCACCTGTTGTGATATAAGTAATCAGCTCAAATGCTTCGTCAGCCATCTTGGAATCTTTATTGATTGCAAATACCTGATTAGCAATGTTGTTAGCTGTATTGTCATCTGTTCCGTTCGGAACTGATGGATAGTTGAAATATCCCCACTCAAGATCCTCAGCTACAGAAGCTTTTGCTTCATTTGGAAGCCATGATCCGCAGATAACGATTGCTGCATCTCCAGGAGCAAATTCCTGATTCTGTCCTGCCGGATATACATTTGTCGCAATGTTCTTTGAGAAGTAACCTTTTTTAGCGAAATCTGCAAAGCTCTGAGCTGCTGCAAGAACTCTCTCATCATCCCATGTTACGTTCTGACCATTTACTTCTTCTCCGGTTACAAGAGATTTTACTCCATCCTGTCCAATATATCTTGCAAGATGATATCCGATAAATGATGTCATATAAGCATCGTCTGCTGTGATTGGGGTAATACCAGCGTCTTTTAATTTAGCGCATACTGCATCTAACTCATCCCATGTTGTAGGAACTTCTTTGATACCAGCTTTATCAAATAATGTCTTATTGTAAAAGAATCCGAAGATTGATGGCTGATATGGGATTGAATGAAGTGTTCCATCCTCATATGCTGCACGTGCAATTTTGAATAATGTCTCGTTTCCGTGCTCTGACTCGTAATCTTTTGCCACATCCTCGAGATCTAACAGATATTTTCCCCAAGATCCGTTTACACGGTTTACATCTTCATCGAACAGGTCGATGGTCTGCTTTGCATCGAGTGCAGGCTGAAGACCCTCACGCTGTCCGGAACGTCCCTTGAACTGAACGTCTACTTCTACACCTGTATCTTCTGTATACTTTGCAATCGCATCCTGGATTACTTTCGCCTGTGGCTCATCTTTACTCCACATAGCCCAGTATACAAGTTTCTTGCCATCTCCTCCAGATGACTTGGAATCGTTGGAACTTCCGCCACATCCAACTAACATGGTCGCAACCATTGCCGCACATAAAAGTGCACTGATTACTTTCTTTTTCATTCTTTTTCCTCCTATACCATTTTGGTAAATCGTTTTTAGTAATTTTGCAATTACTCTTTTCCCGTTGGATTCATTATGTCACAATTTTGCACAATAATCTTTATCCTAAAGTTTCATTAATTTGCACAATCTGCTCTAAAATGCTATTTTCAGCAAAATAACGGGCTGTTTTTTGTACACATTGTATAAATTAATATTTTCACAATCTTGTTATTTATTCTACATTACACAAATCATTAAGACCTATTATCGATTTTCATCTGATTATTTTATCCCTGATTCTTTATATCAGAGATAATGCTGCTTCATCTCCCACCAAAATAACATCATTATGCATCTGAAGGATTGATGCCGGCACACCTGGAATTACCGGTCCGAAAAATGCTTTCTTTACAATCTCTGCTTTGTCTTCCCCACTTACTACAACAAGAATCTTCTTTGCCTGCATAATTGTCTTTATCCCCATGGTATAAGCCTGTCTTGGAACATCCGTCGCCGAAGCAAAAAATCTTTTATTTGCCTCAATAGTACTCTCCTGAAGGTCCACACAATGTGTCCCCGTCTCAAATGCCTGTCCTGGCTCATTAAATCCAATATGTCCATTATGTCCCATTCCAAGAAGCTGAAGATCTACGCCTCCAAGGCTTCTAATCAGTTCCTCATAACGTTCACATTCTTTTTTACTGTCTGGTTCCATTCCATTGGGCAAATGTGTGTGTCTCTCCTGAATATTCACCTGATCGAACAGATGCTGATGCATAAAGTAATAATAGCTCTGTTCATTGGTTCCCGGCAGTCCTTTATATTCGTCCAGATTGACACTTGTCACCTCTGAAAAATCCAAGTCTCCTTTTTTGTACCAGTCTACCAGCTGACTGTAAGTTCCTATTGGCGTAGAGCCAGTTGCCAGTCCAAGTACACTGTTTGGTTTCAAAATGATCTGCGCAGAAATTATATTGGCTGCTTTTCTGCTCATATCCTTGTAATCTTTTGCTCTGTACACTCTCATAACATTTCCTCCATTTTTATAGACACTTTTTTTAATTCACTTTAAAATTATAGTAGTGTGGCAAATGCCCTTTTTCCCCGTACACTTTTTCGTGAAGGCTCTCCCAGATTGACTGGATATCGCTGTCTCCTTCCCGGATATCTGACACATCAATTCCATCGCCGTCATTCAGCAAATGATACGCCTCTTCATTTCTTTCTAATTTTGCAAGTGCTGCCACATAATAATATTGAATTCGTCCGTTCTTCTGATTTTCTGCGGTCTGTTTTTTATATTCTTCATCAATTTCCTTGTAAGCCCCACATTTTTCCAGAATCTTAAACCCTTCCTTCTGATAAGAGAGTCTCTCTCTTTGGAGCGCCATTCCTTCCATAATAAACTGTTTTGCCTTCTCAGGATCCGATTTCAGATACAGACACGCCAGTCCATGATATGCCCATGCATTGGATGCAAGATCAACCGATCTTACAAATTCATCTCTTGCCTCTTCTTTTCTTCCGGCAATCAGATAGCTGATACCAAGCTGATAATGTGCATACCAGTTCGCGGCATTGGACGCATCTTTTCCGACTGTTTTCTCTTCCAGATATGTCAGGAATTTCTCTCCATTCCAGAACTCGTCCGGCTCATCTTCTGGATTTGGCATATGTAGAATGCCTGTCTCAAAGAAATGTTTCCACTTCTTTAATGTTTCTGACTGATTCACAAATTCCAGATGGCCAGTTCTTTTTGTTTTTGGTGCAAATGTTCCATATCCGCTTCCTGCCTGGACTAGCTTTGCCTGCTTCTTTGCAAGTCCTTTTGTCTCTTCCAGACGTTTCATAAGTTTCTCAATCTCCTGATTTGCCTTCAGTTCCTCTGTCACCTTCTCATAACGCCATTCATGGGACTGTTCACATGCACCTGCACCAAGATCCACTGCTCCGTAGCGTTCCATCCATTCCCATGCAGTGTGTGGTGCCATCGGAATACAGCCATACTGTGTCTTTCCAAGTCCTGCCTGGATCTCCACATAACGTCCTGCACCTTCCGTCAAAAATTCCTGCCAGCGGTCGGAAGCATCAATATTTCCCCATGAAAATAACTTTCTTCCCTGTAGTCTTGGTGTTGAAAATTGTAAAAGTCCATATCCGTCTGGCGCAATATTGGCAATATATTTGGGTTCTTCTTTCGGAATATGGAAGAAATAATCTATACTGGTCGGAATCTTCTTATAATCTGTTACATCAATTCCATTAACAAACGGAATCTCTACTTTAAAACCATTCGTCCCTACCGCTGTAAATGCTTCCTTTGCCGGTACGACAAGGCGTCCCCCTTCATACTCCGGTACTGCCATGTTACTCCACCAGTACATCGGAATAACCTGATTGCTGTCATTAACAATTCTCATTCTGCAGTTCAGATACGGACAAGCCTCCTCCAGCCAGAAATCCATCTGCCAGATAACTCCCCGGATTCGCTCATATTCATACATACGAAGTACCGGATCACCTTCATCTGTCTGCGTCTTTGCTACATAAAGCGGCTCCGTCGTCAATGGATTATGGCCGATAATTCCAAGATTCCACTCGACACCTCCGGAAAACCATGCATTTCTAATAGCAAGGTTGCTAAATCTGAGCACATCATTCGTGTAAAGAAGATTCTTTCCTGTTTTCTTATCCCACAGCTCCCACAATCTTCCACCATATTCCGTAAGAAATACTGCCTTCAAATACTCGTTTTCCAGAACCGCCGTCTTTACATCTTTCTCATGCAGCTCTCTTGTATATCCATTAAGCTGACGATATGGAAACGCACTATTTACTTTGCCATATCCTTCATAAATCTCATCATCCTCGTCCAGATCAAACACAAGCGAATTCTGAGTTGTCAGTTCCCCAAAAAGATCCGGTACCGAAGACTCCTCCCCCAGTTCTGCAACTTTCATACGCTTCGTCTCAAATACTAGCCTTGTCATAATATA
The DNA here is from genome assembly GCF_020560825.1 of Dorea sp. 210702-DFI.3.17. Taxonomy (NCBI): domain Bacteria; kingdom Bacillati; phylum Bacillota; class Clostridia; order Lachnospirales; family Lachnospiraceae; genus Dorea; species Dorea sp. 210702-DFI.3.17. The sequence continues at coordinate 5,179 of NZ_JAJCNB010000015.1, read as the reverse complement.
CCTCCCACTTCATACAATTTTATTATTCACTCTACCTTATAACACACTCTTCTCCCTTTCAAGATGCTTTCTGGCAGTTCGTGTCTGGCGTAACGCACACCTCACAGCAAAATAACTCGACATTCCTGAATCAAATTTTCTCTATCTCACCTTCCATCATGGCATAGAATGATTGTATAATCTTTACACAATCTACACCTTTTTTTGCCATATCTGCGTCACCATGCACAAAACATTATCAAACAAATTTTCTAATTCCCTCAAACTTCTCACATTAAAATTTATTGTCGTAAAATATCGGCGAATAAAATTCGAGGCAGAATTCTCAGATAATTGTATAAATATCGTAATATCTGCGAGCATAGCTCACATGATTATTTACTGTTTGAGCCTGCCTTTCAGGCGAGTTTAAATAATCATGTGAAAATAAACGGCGCAGCAGATATCGATATTTATACATATCTGAGACTCTGCCTCGAAAATCTATCATTTTATGCAATTCTTTTTATTACACAGCCTGGAACTGACTGTTATACAACTTATTATAAAATCCTCCTTGTGCCAGCAGTTCTTCGTGTGTTCCCTGCTCGATGATTTTTCCGTCTTTCATAACGAGAATAAGGGATGCATTCCGGATTGTAGAAAGCCGGTGTGCTACGATAAAGCTTGTGCGTCCCTTCATTAATTTGTCAAATGCTTCCTGAATCTGCTGCTCTGTTCTTGTATCAATACTTGATGTGGCCTCATCAAGTATCAGCATTGGCGGCAGGCAAAGCATGACTCTTGTAATACATAGAAGTTGCTTCTGTCCCTGGCTGATACTGTCTTCATGAAGCACTGTATCCAATCCTTTTGGAAGACGCTCGATAAATTCCCAGCTATGTGCTTCTTTTGCTGCACAGATAATGTCTTCATCTGTGGCATCTGGTTTTCCAAATGCGATATTTTCCCGGACTGTTCCATCTTTGATCCAAGTCTCCTGTAGCACCATTCCATAGGAACCGCGAAGTGCATGGCGGCTGAGTCCGTCAATTGGCTTGCCGTCAATTTTAATGTTTCCTTGATCCACATCATAAAAGCGCATCAGCAGATTGATAAATGTCGTTTTTCCACAGCCGGTCGGTCCTACAATAGCAATCCGCATGCCGGGATCTACTTCCAGATTAAAATCTTCAATCAGGCGGTGATTCTTATCATAACTGAAGTCTACATGGCTGATGGACACATTTCCTTTCACTTCGTTGATTGTTCCTTCCACGTCTGGGGATTCTTCTTCTTCCTCCAGAAGATCAAAAATACGGTTCGCACACGCCAGCGCATTTTGCATCTCTGTAATGACAGAACTAATGTCATTGAACGGTTTCATATACTGGTTCGCATAAGATAACAACACGGACAGACCTCCAACTGTCAGAGCTCCGCCTGGTATCATAAATGCTCCTACAAGAGCAACACCTGCATAGATGACATTATTTACGAAACGCGTAGACGGGTTTGTCAGACTGCTGTAGAAAACTGCTTTCTGACTGTATTTTTGTAAATCTGCATTGATCTGTGCAAATCGCTCTGACGCTTTTTCTTCATATCCGAATGCTTTGACTACTTTTTGGTTTCCAATCATTTCATCAATGAGTGCCGTCTGATTTCCTCGAGTCTCACTTTGCTTATGAAACATTTCAAATGATCTGGAAGAAATAAATCTGGCAATTAAGAAACTCATTGGTGTCAGCACAATGACCAGAAGTGTGATCCAGAAATTCTTGGAAAACATAAAAATCAAAGTTACAACAATCGTTACAATTCCGGAAAACAACTGCGTAAATCCAAGTAAGATTCCATCAGACAAAATATCTGTATCTGCGATGATCCGGCTTACAATATCTCCGGAACTGTGACGGTCCAGATAAGACAGGGGCAGCCGCTGAATATGACGGATTGCCTGGGAACGGATATCCTGTACAATATGATAAGTCATATGATTATTGATCATGTTCATGATCCATGTTGCCAGCGCTGATATTGCCACTAATACAAGAATTTCTCTTAATAATATCCACATGGCATCAAATTGAACCTGATGCTCTGCAACAATCTGATCAATGGCATCTCCGAACAGGATCGGCACATATAATTGTAATATTACTGAAACGGTTGCAAGCAACACGCTCAGCACAAGAAATATTTTATATTTTCCAATGAATTTTAAAATCTTCTTCATCTTCTATGCCTCTCCTTTCTCGTCATAATTTATTTTTTCTCTTAATTTTTCTTCCGGGAATTGTGAATAATAAATTTCCTGGTAAACTTCACAATTTTTCATCAGTTCTTCATGCGTTCCCTGTCCAGCCAATTCTCCATTTCCAAGAACAAGTATTTTATCTGCCTGCTTAATTCCAGCTACACGCTGAGATACAAGAAATGTTGTCATCTTGCCTTCCAGACCATGGATTGCTTTTCGAAGCGCTGCATCTGTTGCAAAATCAAGAGCGCTCGCACTATCATCTAAAATTAATATCTCCGGTTTCTTAACTAAGGCTCTTGCAATGGTAAGCCTCTGTTTCTGTCCACCAGACAGATTACGTCCATTCTGCTCCAACTGGAAATCCAGCTTTCCCATCTTTCCTTCAACCACTTCTTTTGCCTGGGCAATTTCAATTGCTTTCCAGATGTCCTCATCTGTGGCATTCTCGTCACCCCATTTCAAATTGTCACGGATTGTTCCCTGGAACAGTACACTTCTCTGCTGAACAATTCCGACTTTCTCACCGATAGATTTTCTTGTGTATTCTGTAACATTTTCTCCGTCCATATAGACCTGTCCGTCCTGCGGATCATAGAATCTTGGGATCAAAGATACCAGTGTTGATTTACCACTTCCGGTTCCTCCGATAATACCAATCGTTTCTCCCGGCATCGCCTGGAAACTGATATCCTTAAGACTCGGTGCTCCCGCGCCCGCATAAGTAAATGTGACATGATCAAATTTAACTGCAGGTGTATGATTCTGCTTTTTCTCTTTCTGACGCATCTCATCGTTTACATATGTCATACTGGACTTCACTGCCAAAATTCCTGCCACACGGTCTGCGCACGCCATTGATTTGTTCAATGTAATGATCAGTGATGCTAATTTGATCAATTCAACAATTATCTGAAGCATATAGTTGTAAAGAGCAACCACTTCACCTTGCTGCATATTTCCCATATTAACCTGAATACCAGCGCGGTCAATCAAAATAATTGTTGCAATATTAATCAGCACATAAGTCACTGGATTTAAAAGTGCTGAAATCCTTCCGACAAAAAGGTTCAATCTCGTCAGTTCCCGGCTGCTGTCTTCAAATTCTTCTACAGATTGCTCTTCCCTGCAAAATACACGGATCACACGGACACCTGTTAAATTTTCTCTTGTCAGTCCTGTCACCTGGTCCAGTCCATTTTGCACTTTCTTAAATAATGGAATGCTGACCAGCATAATGGAAAATACAACAACGAACAATACCGGAATCGCAATCACAAATATCCATGCACATTTTACATTGATTGTAAATGCCATGACCATGGAGCCAAGTACGACAAATGGACTTCGAAGCAGAAGTCTCAGACCCAGATTCAATCCATTCTGAACCTGATTCACATCATCTGTCAAACGTGTGATCAAGGTATCAGTTCCCATGGTATCTAATTCTGTAAATGACAATGACTGAATATGATCAAACATTGCCTGTCTTAATTTTGCCGCAAATCCACAGCTTGCCTTCGCAGCAAAAAACTGTGCGGTGAAACTGCAGGCAAGTCCGACTCCCGCCATTAAGATCAATACAAAAAACATCTGAACCACATAACTTCGGTTATCCTGTGCGACACCGACATCAATAATCTGTGCCACAACTACCGGAACTAAAAGGTCAAAAACAACCTCCAGAAGCTTAAAAAGCGGTGCCAGAATACTTTCTTTTTTGTACTCTTTGAGATAAACTGCCAAACTTTTCATGTCTCTATTTTCCTCTCTCTTCCTGTTTCACGAATCTATGCCTATTATAACGCATATTCAGTAATATGCATAATATTCCTTTTATTGCTTTGTAATATATTTTTTATATTGCATTTGTAATACCTTCATTATAATATAGTGTTACATACGTTTTGGAAGCTTTCAAGAAATGGAGATGGATTATGGAACTTAGACAATTAGAATACTTTAGACAAATTGCAGATACACATAGCTTTAATGAAGCAGCCAGACATTTAAATATGTCACAGCCTCCTCTCAGCTATCAGATTCACCAATTAGAAGAAGAACTGGGCGTACAACTTTTTGAGCGGACAAGCAAAGGAGTTATTCTGACAAATGCCGGCGAAGTCTTATACGAGCGCGCCGGAAATTTACTTGATTATGCAGATTCTGCAAAGCTTGAAGTTACAAAAGCCGGAAAAAAGCGAGTTCTTCGTATCGGAATGACCTCAACAACAACTGCTGTAATGATGCCATTTATCTCTACATTTGCAAAAAAATATCCTGACGTAAACTTCGAAGTAAGGGACGGAAGTACCTATACATTATATAGTTATCTTATGGATGGAATTATCGATATCTCCGTTGCACGTACCCCGCTTCAGTTAAACAAAGTAAACTCTTTTACTTTATGTTCTGAGCCAATGATTGCTGTGTCAAACTTTTCAGCAAATCTCCAATCTTCTAATGCTGTCCCTGTCACAAATAATACTGCTACAAATTCAAATAGCAAAATGCTTTCTTCAAAAATAATACAGCTAAACGACCTGTCAAAACATCCATTGATTCTTTATCGCAGATATGAACGATTAATTCTTGATACATTTCATGCAAAAAATCTTGATCCTGAAATATTCTGTCTCTGTGATGACGCAAAAAGCGCTTTGCTCTGGGCTAAAGATGGACTCGCAACTGCCATTTTCCCCAAATCAATGCAGTCATTGTGTACAGGACTTCGAATTTATGAAATTGATGAACCTACTCTTATAACACAAATTGTATTAATCTGGAAAAAAGAAAAGAAACTTTCTCCTATCGTACAAGAATTTTTAGATGTATGCCAAAAAAAATAATTCAAGAATGTCTCGGCATTCTTGCTGCGAGGTGCCCGTCATGCAATTGCATGACATACTTCTACTGCGCACCTCTGCAATCCTGCCGGAG
>NZ_JAJCNB010000144.1:0-243 GCF_020560825.1 Dorea sp. 210702-DFI.3.17 | reverse complement strand
CGGATTTTCTGCTCGGCGTCGGAAGCGACGAAGTAGCCGATCCCACGCTTATTGTAAATAATCTCATTCGCTTGCAGACGTTCGAAGGACCGCATGACCGTGTTCGGATTCACTTCCATCTCTACTGCCAGTTCCCGTACGGACGGGATACGGCTATCGGCTTTGTAATTACCACTCAATACCCGGTCGCAAATCCGCTCGGCTATTTGGATAAATATGGATTGATTCGTATTGTAGTTCATC
>NZ_JAJCNB010000143.1:0-244 GCF_020560825.1 Dorea sp. 210702-DFI.3.17 | reverse complement strand
GCAATATGGAAACGGCATACACGGCTTTCGCCACCCAAGTGATCGAACTGTGCAACGGCGGCATGGACATGAACCTTACCGTCATCGCGCTTGCCTACATCGAAATCGAGTTGCAGCACCATCCCGTACGTAATCTGTCAGAAGAAAAAAGAGAGATTGCCGCCTACGTCAGCAAGGCTCTGTCTTTCGTAAGAAAGATGCAGAAATTCCTTGCCACGCCCCAAGTGCCACCACTAATATCCGC
>NZ_JAJCNB010000142.1:0-245 GCF_020560825.1 Dorea sp. 210702-DFI.3.17 | reverse complement strand
TCAAACTCTTCGTTGTTTAAATTGTTTTATTATCCTCGCTCCGGAATCCGTTATTGTAGTCCAAAGTCATACTTCTTTGACGGTATCAATCCGGAAAATTAATTTTCCTAATACTTGTACTACTTGTTGAATTATGTAAATCTCTCAAAGAACTCTTTTGTCGCTTTCGTTTTGCGAACGTGGCTGCAAAGATAAGGACTTTTATTTTAAACTTCCAAATTATTTCGGAACTTTTTTTTCTAAAA
>NZ_JAJCNB010000141.1:0-245 GCF_020560825.1 Dorea sp. 210702-DFI.3.17 | reverse complement strand
GAAGTGTGGTAACACATGGAGCTGACTGTTACTAATAGGTCGAGGGCATAACCAAATAAGGTGGATAGGTAAGATGTTAAAAAGTTTCTTATATGCAGTTTTGAAGGTATATATTTATATAAGAAGTGATTGGTATGAACCAGTCACTTTTTTGTGTATATAGAAAATTGCATTTCTTATTACACAAAATCCTCCGGCAGGATTGCAGAGGTGCGCAGTAGAAGTATGTCATGCAATTGCATGAC
>NZ_JAJCNB010000140.1:0-246 GCF_020560825.1 Dorea sp. 210702-DFI.3.17 | reverse complement strand
ATCGCTTTGATACGTCCTTGATGAGTTCCCGCCAAAACGATATCTCCCATCTTCAACGTACCGTTCTCCACCAATATGGTAGATACATAGCCACGTCCCTTGTCCAAAGAAGACTCGATGATAGAACCAACCGCACGTTTTTTCGGATTCGCTTTCAAATCCAACAGGTCGGCCTCCAACAGTACCTTCTCCAACAACTCCTCGACACCGATACCTTTCTTAGCGGAGATCTCTTGACTCTGGTAC
>NZ_JAJCNB010000139.1:0-246 GCF_020560825.1 Dorea sp. 210702-DFI.3.17 | reverse complement strand
AACTCCTGGGGCATCGGTTCACCGGTTTGCCAATGGTGGGTATAGATTTTTAAAACTTCGGGATCTCCGGCCCAGTTTTCCATCACCTGGGAAGGCAATTCGACAAAATCGCGGGCAACCGAGGTGCCTGCCACACTGGGGTAAGTACATTCGGATAGTAGTCCGTGTAAAGCATGCCCGAACTCATGGAATAGGGTACAGGCTTCATCGAAAGTAAGCAAGGCGGGCATATCTCCGGCCGGTTTG
>NZ_JAJCNB010000138.1:0-246 GCF_020560825.1 Dorea sp. 210702-DFI.3.17 | reverse complement strand
CCCTGACAGGAAACATCATGGTAAAAATGCTTTCATCCGCAGCAACAGGCGGAAGTTTTGAAGCAACTGGATACGGATACGGACCAGGAATCGGCGAAGGATATGAGCAGTTAGTCATGATCGTATCAAGAGCCAGTGGAGCACCTGTTATTGCAGGAGCAATCCGTTATGCGGCACAGCTTGTAAGAAACAAAGTATTTGAGGTAGCAAAAGCAGAATTTGCAGCAGCAAAGAAAGCAGGCTTAA
>NZ_JAJCNB010000137.1:0-246 GCF_020560825.1 Dorea sp. 210702-DFI.3.17 | reverse complement strand
TTAAGCCTGCTTTCTTTGCTGCTGCAAATTCTGCTTTTGCTACCTCAAATACTTTATTTCTTACAAGCTGTGCTGCATAACGGATCGCTCCTGCAATAACAGGTGCTCCGCTGGCTCTTGATACGATCATGACTAACTGCTCATATCCTTCGCCAATTCCTGGTCCATATCCGTATCCAGTTGCTTCAAAGCTTCCGCCTGTTGCTGCGGATGAAAGCATTTTTACCATGATGTTTCCTGTCAGGG
>NZ_JAJCNB010000136.1:0-246 GCF_020560825.1 Dorea sp. 210702-DFI.3.17 | reverse complement strand
AACATGGACGTATTCCAACAGATGTTAAATATATGAATCCGAGAATATCCTTTGATGGATTGAACTGGTGGATCAGTGTATGTGTAGAATTTCCTGACTGCAAGGAAACACTTAATGATGATGGAGTTGGCATAGACTTAGGAATTAAAGACTTAGCTGTCTGCTCTGATGCCGTTAAGTATAAGAACATCAATAAGAGTCAGAAAGTAAAGAAACTAGAAAAACAGAAACGCAGATTACAGCGTA
>NZ_JAJCNB010000135.1:0-248 GCF_020560825.1 Dorea sp. 210702-DFI.3.17 | reverse complement strand
AAGAATAATTATTATGAGTATGAGGTGCCTTTGGATCTGACTCCCCATAGTACTATTCTTTATAATACGAACAATAGTGCGGATCAAGAAAAAGTATGGCCTTTAAATAATACCTTGAATTTTAAACTGGAGACTCTAACCGACTTGAAGTTGGAGCGAAATAAATTGAAACGTCAAGGACAGGGAAATATAAGCTACCAAAAGGTTTATTCGAAAAATGATCCGGATAATACGCGTAATAAAATCAG
>NZ_JAJCNB010000014.1:0-63601 GCF_020560825.1 Dorea sp. 210702-DFI.3.17 | reverse complement strand
CTTTGATTGCCTGAATCTGTGCCGGATTCGCAAACCAACAGTCAAAAAGCACATATAAAGCACAGCCTGGCGTAACAATGGAAACTGTATGCAGAAAGATTGCAGATATAGTTATTGAGGCACCGATACAGGTTGATCTGAAAGCTATTTTAAATTATGAAGATGTGAAGGACAAGCTGTTTATCCGTGTATCATCAGCCGAAGCAAATAAGGAAGTCCTCGAAAATGCTCCACATCAGCTGAAGGAAGACCTCGCAATTACCTATCATGTGGCAGTAGGCAAGGATCAGGATGGATTAAGTTCCATGTTTATCAAGAATGATCTGCTTGAACAGTATGGAATCTCTGCAGAACAGCTTCATGAAGATGCGATGAAAAGTTCACCGCATGTCATGATCCCGGAGGTATCAAGTATAGGTGCATTGATAGATGAAATGTACCAGAAAAATATTCTCATGCTGACACCGGATGAACGTGAAATGCTGCAGGAAACATTGCAGGAATCAAGCGAGATGCCGACATTCTTTGTTGTTACGAATACAGACAGAATTGATGGAGCCGGTGTGATCTTTTATCCGGAATTCATGGATAGCATGGGGGAACTTCTTGGAAATGATTTCTTCATTTTGCCATCATCCATCCATGAAATGCTGGTCTTGCCAGATGACGGGCAAGTGGATGCAGAAATGTTAAGAGATATGGTAAAAGAAGTCAATGCGACTCAGGTAGCACCAGCAGAACGCCTTACCAATGATGTATATCACTTTGACACAAAGGATCACGTCTTTGAAAAAGCCGACAGATTTACAGAACGTCAGAAAGAAAAAGAAGCGCAGGCTGCAAAAACAGAGAAAGCAGGAAAAGAACAGCCGGATCAGAAACCGAAAACAAAGAAGCACGATATGGAACTCTAATATCAAGCATGAAACCCGTTAAATGAGCAAACGCCCTGCGGCATAAGGAAATGTCGTGGGGCATTTTGAAAAGGAGAAGATTATGACGAAAGAGAACATTAAAACAAATACAAGCTTAAGATACAGCCAGTATCGAAAAAGATTATCACACACATTTTCGTTTAAAAAATTGAAGAAGCAAATTGAGACGTTACATGATCAGGAATTTATTATAAATGTGCCGATTGGAGGTGTTGCTGATGGCAGATAAATTAGAACAGGTAGCAATTCGTATGGTGGAACAGCCACCACTTTATAGTAATGAACCTATGAATAATCCAGATGTAGCAATTCGTGTTATGAATGAATTTCTTTCCCAGATGGATCGGGAACTCTTTTGTATTGTTAATTTACAGGCAGATTTAACACCGATCAATATGAATATCGTATCTGTAGGATCGCTGAATGAAGCATTAATTAATCCAAGAGAAATATTTAAGAGTGCAATTCTTTCGAATGCTCATTCAATGATGCTCATTCATAATCATCCGTCCGGAAATCTGACACCATCTACATCGGATATCCAGACTACAGCAAGAATGCAGGAATTAGGGGAATTGATGGGGATTTCATTGGTTGATCACATCATTACAGGACGGAATGGGAATTACTATTCCTTTCGAGATAAAGGAGAATTTCCAGATAGCAGGGTTCGTTTTTCTACTCGTGTTGAAGATATTGATCTGACTAAAGGAATGGTGACTGAAGCCACCGCACCCTATGAAGAAGTAACAGATACAAAAGAAAAGGGTGACGTAAGAGATATTCCAACAGTGCAGACAGCAACAATTCCATTACCGGTTCAGGGAAAAGATATGGACAGCATTATGCAGTCACTGGAATCCGGTGTGGAAGAACTTTTTACAAGTAACCGCTATCAGGAATTTCTTAAAACCATGGCAAAGTTTCACAATTATTCCTTTAATAATACAATGCTGATCGCCATGCAGCGACCGGATGCCACACTTGTTACCAGCTACAAAAACTGGCAGTCCATGGGTAGACAGGTCATGAAAGCGAAAAAGGAATTACAATCATTGCACCGGCACCATATAAGAAAATGAAGGAAAAAGAGGTTCTGGATGAAAATCAGCGACCGATCATGGGAACCGATGGAAAACCTAAGACTGAACAGGTGGAAGTTACAGTTCCGCATTTTAAAGCAGTTACCGTCTTTGATATTGCTCAGACATCCGGGGAACCAATCCAGACACTGGCACCGGAATTACTGACTGCAGCTGTACAGGATTTTGATTCTTTCATGCAGGCTATTCAGAAAATATCCCCAGTGCCGATACGATTCGATGAGATCGATGGCAATGCCAATGGATATTATCACAATGCAGATAAGGAAATCGTGATCAAAAAAGGACTCAGTGAAAGCCAGACCTTAAAGACTGCTATTCATGAAACTGTCCATGCTAAACTGCATGACAAGGAAATCATGGAAAGCCTGGGTGTAGAAAAAGACCGTCTGACAAAAGAGGTTGAAGCAGAATCTGTTGCTTACTGTGTGTGTTCTTCCTTTGGTTTGGATACATCGGATTACAGTTTTCCTTATATTGCAGGGTGGAGCAGCAGCCGGGAAATGAAGGAAATGAAAGCATCTATGGATGTGATCCGCAAGACAGCCGGTGAAATGATCGATCAGCTTACAGAAGAACTGGAAATCATTCTTGAAGAAAAACAGAAAACAGAATTACATGAAAAATACGGCATTCTGGTAGATGCACTGGAAGCAGCCGGATACCGTTATGATTATCGGGAAAGCGAACCGGGACATATTGTACTGGCACCGGATGGGACACATGAAATTGCCGGGTATTTGCAGTTTGAATCATGGGGAGATATCAAAGACTGGCTGGAAGATACGATTGCAGAAGGGACGGATGTTTCGGAGAGAGTTGATCGGGCTATGTACCCATTTAAGTATGATTATACCCTAGAGGAAGAAATGTTCAGAGGTAATGGTGACCTCTATGCGATTTATCATGTGGATGAAGACACACCGGGAAAACAACATTTATTTATGAATATGGCAATGGTCAAAGAAGATGGAATTACAATCGATGCAGAAAATTATAAATGTGTCTATTCTGGCAGATTACATGAAAATGAAAAGCTGGATGATTTGTACGCTATGTTCAACGATAATCCACCGGCAGATTATAAAGCACATTCTATGTCGGTCAGTGATGTTATCATTACAAACCGTGGTGGGGATATGCAGGCATATTACGTGGATCGATTTGGATTTGCAGAACTTCCAGACTTTGCAGCACAAAGAGAAAAAATACTCGATATTGTCCCGGAAATAGAAAATGTGGATTATGAAAATGATCTTACATGTATCAGCTTTTATGCGGCTGAATGTGCTGAATTTCCTGTAATGGGTGAAGTACATTATGACCTGACATTACCAGAAGCCTTGGAAGCTTATGAGAAAATCCCATCAGAACGTATGCATGGACTGAAATGTGTTGGCTTTGATCTGAAAGACGGAAGTGATTATGAAGGAATGCAGAGTCTGATGATTGAAGGAAAAATACAGAAAGAATTTTTGAATTCGATTCCTGGATTTAGAGAAAATTCTTATGTGCAAAATGCAATCAGTCGTGTGGAAAAATACTTGGAAGAAAGACATCCAAATGTGGAAAATCCTCTGGAATCCAATAAGAAAGTGGATAACGAAAAAAATATAAGCGAAGAAAAAAACGAGAAGGAGCTGAATATACAGATGAAACCAATACCGAAAAAGAAAAGGGGGGAAATGAGCCTATGAGAAATGTAAACCTGGAAGAAAACGAACTGACTATTACTGCTATCTTCCAGCAGCACACAAAGGAAGAAACAATCCAAACACTGAAAGAAGCTTTGGAAGTTTTGGAACAGGAAGAAAGTGATCCTGAGAATGATGAAATAATTGAGATCATCAATTCTACAGTTGGAAAATTACAGCAGATCGAAGACAAATACTACTATTCTCTGGATCTGAATTATTATCTGAATAACTTGGAGGATGATGCCTATGAAGCTTAATCAATTTGCAGTCTACCGAGTAGATCAGCAGACAGCAGGAAAAGCACTGTGGCATCTGCCATATCAAGAGGCAAGACAGCAGAATGTGTCGATTACTGTCGAAAATTACCGATTAATCTCGATTCATGAAATGCAGGAAAATGAAAAAGTCGCTGACATCTGGAAACGGACGAAAAATCAATGCGAAGTCAGTGACGTGCTCGTATTGAACAAGAATGGAGAAATCAGCTGCTACTATGTAGATGAGAACTATCCACAGTATCTGGCCGGATTTATTCGTATCAACACATCCGGTGCACTGATCACTATGGAAACTGAGAATTATCAGATTGATGGGAAAAAGGGGAACTGGATTGCAACAGACACCGTCATTATTGATGGAAAACAGTTTTATTTGATGGAACATCAGGTATACCGAGATCAGGCCCAGGGTGTTATCCTGGATGCTTATGGAAAAATGGTTGTCGAAGAATGTAAGAAATTCGATGAAAAGACAAAACAAAAGATTCATGATTACATCCAACAGCAGGTACCGCTAAATCCGGTCGAACAGCTAAAACAAGATGGTAAAATCCGTCTGGAACATTACCAGAAATTCTACCAGAACGGCACTTATGAACGAAGCAGAGAATCTGGTACAGAAGCTAACTATGATATGGTGGACGGTCTGGTGAATAATCAGAAGAAGAACCTGGAAAAAATTTCTGATGCACGCAACAACAAACAGACGTCCCGAAATCAACAAAATAATAAACCTAAGAAACGAAGGTCCGTAATCAAACGACTGCATCAGAAACAGATTGCCATTGCTCGCCGGTCCGGAAAGCCGATACCAAAGTACCTGGATCAGGAAATGGAAAGAAAGCGGGGATAGAATATGCGAAGGTTAAAGTGTGAAAAAGAAACGATTATTCTGACTAATGAAGATGATGGATTCTATGATGTGTATACCTTCAATCAGAGCTTGCAGAAACGGTTGAGGTCTTTTGCGGAGAAGTATCCGGATGATTGCTGGTTGAAAGGATCTTCGGAGGATGGTAGTGAAACGTATATGATTAAAAAAGGGCGGTTATCATTGAATTTAAGACCACCCTATTCCAAGGATAGAATTCATAAAGCAACCGAACGAATTATTGAAGAACAGAAAGAGCAATCGAAGGATTCATAGAATGCGATTTAAGAGAAAAAAGCCTCATGACCATGAGAAAAAATGAAAGCAAAATACGTTAGCTGATAAAGTGTATAGGCTCAAAAGGGAAAGTGCCCTTTTGGGCCTTTTTAATTTAAAATAGTTCTAAAGAACAAGTTAACAATCTGTAGATTCTGTATGTTTTAAAGATCAATCGTTATACTAATTTTAGACCGAATTATCGTTCTAAAGGAGCTTCCTGTATAATAAAAAACGTGGATGTTGAAAATTGAAAATACCTCAGAGTACAATGAGACTACTGACTGGCAGGTTAGTAAAATCTTATTGAACAGAGAGGTATCTACAATGAAGTCTAACACACAGAACGCAAAAATTAAAGCTATTACAGAAAAAACTTTGGTACTCGGAATTGATGTCGGAAGTGAAACGCACTATGCCAGAGCTTTTGATTACAGAGGAATCGAGTATTCGAAGAAGCCATTTAAGTTTAGTAACACAGAGGCCGGATTTGTGACATTTAAGGAATGGATCCTGGACCTCAAAGAAAGACATGAGAAGGATAAGGTGGTTCCAGGTATGGAACCGACCGGGCATTACTGGTTCAATCTTGGAAAGTTTCTACAGGATAATGAAATGAAACCGGTTCTTGTAAATCCTCACCATGTGAAAAAATCAAAAGAACTCGACGACAATCATCCAACTAAAAATGACCGTAAGGATCCGAAAGTTATAGCAGGCTTAGTTAGAGAGGGGCGTTACATGATCCCATACCTGCCGGAAGGTGTTTACGCTGATCTTAGAACAGCATCAAACATAAGATTCCAGTTACAGGCGGAACTTACAAGAATTCAAAACAGGATCAGTCGTTGGTTCAATATATATTTTCCTGAATATAAGACGGTATACGGAAAGCCGGATGCCAAGAGCGGAATGCTCATCCTTAAAGCCGCCCCACTTCCTGAAGATATCCTGACGTTAGGTATCGATGGAGTGAATCAAATCTGGCGGGATGCAAAGTTAAGAGCAGTTGGAAAAGCGAGGGCGAAGACCCTGATAAAAGCTGCTGAGCACAGCGTTGGAAGTAAAGAAGGAGCAGTAGCTGCAAGAATGGAAATCCGAATGCTTCTGGAGGACTATGAATCCAGAAATACACGTCTGCAGGAAGTTATGGTTCTAATTGAAGAATTGGTAAGAAAGATTCCGATGGCTGAAAAGCTGTTGGAGATCAAAGGTGTGGGAATCAGGACAGTGTCAGGGTTCCTTGCAGAAGTAGGTGATATCAGCCGCTTCAACAATCCGAAGGAACTGCAGAAGCTTGCAGGATTGGCATTGGTTGAAAATAGTTCGGGAAAGCACAAGGGCGAGACAACAATAAGCAGACGAGGCCGAAAGAGACTCAGATACCTGCTCTTTGAGGTTGCAATGTCGCTTGTGGCGAAGAACCCGGAGTTCAGGGAGCTCCATAATTATTACACAACCAGAAGAATGAATCCATTGAAGAAAATGCAGTCATTTATGGCGATTGCAGCCAAGCTGATACGAGTCTTTTATGCGATGCTGACGAAAGGTGTGGATTATGATCCGAAAAAAATGGTCAGTGACATCAAGAGACCGGCAGTTTATCTACAGGCTGCGTAAGAAAGACAAGTAACTATAATGGAGGCTGTCATCTAGGCAGTCACTGAATCAAGCAGAATGTAACAGATAACGTCCACTGGTCACAGTGCTGGAACAGGAAGCGAGTCAGTAATCAACAATACAAAGAATGAGCCAGTAGTCGGCAGAAATAGACACCATGGGGCAAGACCCCGTAAAGGAGCATAGCTGACACCCTGGTTATGGGCAGGCAGGACGAAGGAAGTTAGGACCTCTGGAGACAGAGATGATCCTGGTGGATATAGGAGGTTAGCTGCCATAGAGGGAAGGGTATACACAAGGCCAGTAAAGCGAAAATCAATGACGTTTTATTTCGTATACCATTTAACCGCTATTTCAGTACCTGATACATCGAAATGCTCATAGCTGTGGCTTATTCACTGAGATATGAAAGGTTGAAAAACCTTGAATTTTCAATAAAAAACACTTGATTATATGAGGAGGTGTCACAATGGATTTAAAGGCGGTTGGTCAGAGAATAAAAGCTGCAAGGGAAGCTAAGAATCTTACACAAGAAGAATTGGCAGGACTGGTAAACTTGAGTCCAACTCATGTAAGTGTTATAGAGAGAGGACTGAAAGTAACAAAACTTGATACTTTTATTGCGATTGCAAATGCATTAGATGTTTCAGCAGATACACTATTGATTGATGTTGTGACACATTCGGTTAGCGGCGTTACGAATGAATTATCTGAAATGATAGAGAAACTACCTAAAGAAAAGCAACAGAGAATTATCAATGCAGTGAGAGCATTGGTGGAATAAATACGTGAATAAGAAGATGGAAGGGCTTATTGCTCTTCTTTTTTATTTGGTTTAACGTGAAAATATGATATAGTAGTTCTAAAGACTTATATATAATTCTGAGGAACTTGATAAAATGAAGAAAAATAATATAACACTTGTATTTGTTGCTATCGTTTTTTCGATTATTGTTGGAATGATAATTGGAAAAAGCTTATTAAAGTATAAAGAAGGTGATCCAGATGTAGTTGGCAGTTTTTCTATGAATAGAGATGAAAATCTTACAGTAGTTGCTAACAGAAAAAATATTTCTGATAAAGAAGCATTTGCAAGACTGCTTTTAAAAATGTATAAAGAGAATTCATTTCATTCAATAA
This sequence comes from Dorea sp. 210702-DFI.3.17, assembly GCF_020560825.1. NCBI lineage: Bacteria > Bacillati > Bacillota > Clostridia > Lachnospirales > Lachnospiraceae > Dorea > Dorea sp. 210702-DFI.3.17. Next base: position 55,681 of record NZ_JAJCNB010000014.1, on the reverse strand, counting down.
AATTTTCTACAGATCATGGATATGCAACCAGCCTTGATATGACCGTATATTCTTGGAAAGAAGATATCGAAAATGGCGAATCCATTATGCAGATAGAATTTAGACCAATTGAATATGGAAAAGATTATGATCTTGTTCATAATCCGGATAAATATGTGCTTTTTATCGATGGAACAGAAATAAAATGAAATATATAGATATGCAGATAAAGCGCAGAAAAAGAGGATTGCTCAACACAGGAGGATATTTTCAATTACCCTCAAAATGATAAAAGCGAGGCAGCGGAAAATCCGTTGCCTCATTTCAGTATTATGACAATTAATCTAGTTCCGCCCCTAACTCATACCTCCAATATTCTGCCGCTTCATACTCTCTAGGTTCTGAGAGTACTGGTACGGTAAAGAGTTCAACCGGAACACCGAGTGTTGATGCGAAGAGTTTCATAAGATCCTCTTTTGGTGTTCGGACATCGCCTTCATATTGAGCAATCCGGACATCAGCACAGCTGTCGGGAAATCCAACAGCTATGCCAAGTTCTTTCTGGGTGAGATGATTTTTCTGTCTTAAGTGTTTTAATTTTCTTCCAAATGTAATCATAGTATTATTCTCCTGTACTTCCAAAAGCCCCGGTTCCTCGTTCATTACCAAGGTCCAGAACAAAATCTGCGATCACGACCGGTGTAATCACCAGCTGACCGACGCGTGTGTCTTTATGAATGGTCTGAGAAGATGTGCTTACGTTGCTGATAATGGCATGGATCTCACCACGGTAACCGGAGTCGATCGGTGGAAGCTCGCATACCAGTCCTTTTGCTGCCATGCTGCTTCGTGGAAAGACATATCCGGCAAATCCATCGGGGATGATGAGACCAAATCCAAGTGGAATTCTTGCAACCTCACCTGGTTTTAATACGCAATCATAAGGCATGAATACATCAGCACCGGCATCATTTTCATGTGGCCGGAAGGGATGATGATCTGCTTTCAGACCAAAGTCAATCAGTTTAATCTTTATGGTTGCTCACCTCCTTCCTGATGAGCAATGGATAATCTGCTTTTAAGATATCTGACGGTATCCAAAGCTTTGAAATGGGATTCTGGCAGGACATCTGTTTTTCCATGCAGCTTCCTCTCTGACAGAATGGACCGGTAAGATCCGGTGCAAAAAGGATTGGGCTTAATTTGTACAATCTTTGCCAGATCTGTAGCATCACAATCCTTGTTTCATCCGTATTTCTTCGGCAGGTTCTTTGGCCAATCATATGCTTCCACTGGTAAGGTGTCGCGCTGATGATCAATACGTTTCGAAGTCCCTGAGGTGTAGCATATCCGGCTGAATCATGATCAATACCTAATTCACAAAGCTCTGCATAACGATCCAGATCTGACTGACAGCTTTTCTTGTAAATATCCTGGATTTCTTTATTTGCTTTCATGATTCCATATGGAATAGCAAATGCAGCGTGACCGGAATAATTACTGTACTGCAGAGATGCACTCATGTACTTTACTTCGTTCTGATGCCTTGTGATCTGTGCCAGGAAGCGTCTGCTTGCACCGACAACAGCCACGGTAATGACCATGAATTTCTGTACTGTCGGATGGGGAAGTCCTGCAATGTTTTCTACGGTGTTCTGACTGTAGGACTGATGGTAAAGCTCCATCAGATCTGCCATGTTCTGGATCGTATGACCGTGTTGTGTGAGTCTGGCAGCAAAGACCATATTTTGTTCTGCTTCCCGGATCCCATAGCAGTTTAAGATAGCTGTTTCAATGTGATCCATAGGCCTGTTCCTCCTTTACCAGAGCTTTTAAAAGAATCAGATAGTTGATGCAGTCTGTAATCTTTTCATCCCACTGTTCCATGTCAAAATGTAACAGAGTGGAATAACACATATCGTAAAGGGATACGACATGTTTCGACATCATACCGGCCAGTGCTGCTTTTGGATCGCAGTTCTGTAATGCGGCAGCAATCTTGAATGCGCTGAGGCGGTCAATATTGTCACCGGTATATTCTTTCTTTTTATGTGCCAGAATATCGGCACACTTTCTCATCTGAAGTTCAAATACAACATTAAATTCTTCTTGTGTCATGTGATAGTTCCTCCTTTGTTATGTGATAATTATCGTTCGAGATCTTTGGTTTTTGATCTCACTGGTTCCGGAATCTGCATCTGAAGAATGGCATCAACATTCTGATCGGCAGTATCCAGATCTTTTAATTTTTCTTTCAAGCTGCTTATTGCTTCTTCTTCGGAAGCTATCTGCTGTTGCAGTTTTTCTTTTTGTAAAGTCAGAGTTTTTAGGCTTGTCATCTTTCCATCCTGATAAAAGGATCTCAGCCAATCTCTGGCTTCTTCATATTTCTGAATTTCCTTAGCATGTTCTTTTCGGTACTTTCCTTTGTACTTTGCATTTGAAAATTGGGAATAAATTTCCTTGTTTGCATAATACTGTCCGGTATAACGAATCTGATCATTGAGGATCCTTAGATCGGAACGATGCTGAGCAACCTGTGTCTGCACTTCTTTTAGTTCCTGCTTTGAGGCAAGCAGTGTGTTTTTCAAATCTGACTGCGTATCAAATCCATGTTCCTGCACATAGATAATGGTATTTGCCATTTGCTGCAGGTTAGAAAGTTTTACCCGATGAGCATAAGCTGGGCTCTGCATTGCTTTCACATTTGTCTGGAGATTTACAACCAGGCGCAGGTGAGATCTGACGTAGAGAATGGTCAATGGATCCTTGCGTAAGAAGGTCTGTTCCAGGTGTTTTTTTCCATATCGTGTTCCCAGTGCACGTTCAGTAATCCGCTTCTGTCGATCAGGATGAAGATAGCTGTATCTGCCCCGATGATCAATCACAGAGATCTGAAATTGTTCCAGAAGTTTAGATTGGAATTCATCAAAACTATTGGAAGTGGCAGCACATTCATCAATCGCTTGTCGCAAATATTCTTTCTGCGTAAGGAATACGGTGGATGTTGGTTTGAGACCATCTTCGATAATTTTCCGATTGATCTCATCTATTGTTTGCTGGCCGTGTTTCTGTGCCATATACTCTTTCTGAGTGATTTTTCTTTCAGCCGGAGCAAGAAGATCTATCTGGTGAAGTCCTTCCTGTAGGCAACGATCCATGACAGTTTTCTTAAAAGTGTTCATGAATTTATCCGTGGAACGATGCTTGTATCCGGCAACTTCTTCATGTGGTTTATCCATATAAGGCTGCCTTTCCACTGCAGTCTTCCTCACACTGTTGATGACGATGTGAGTATGGATATTTCCGGATTCATTGTGGCCATCGGTGTGAGTAACTACCAGTGCCTGATATCCAGGAAACATCTGCTTTGCAAGGTCCAAACTGATTGCCTGTGCTCTCTCGCCGGTAAGTCCATTTTCTGTAACATCGGCTGGATCGTAGCTGATAATGTAGTGGTGACTTTTGATATCTTCACGTTTCTTATTTTTGTGAAAATGAGCATTTGTCAGTTCGCATTCCTTGTCAAAAGACATCGGATCACAGTTCAGTCCATCCATATAAAACTCTTTTCGCAGGATGCTTCGTCCGGATTCATCTACAATCTTTTTCCCGGTTTTTTCATCATGTTCAAACAGAAGATAATTGATAGCAGCCGAGTAATTTGCATTTCTGCTTTTAATGTGTTTTACGATTGCCATTCATACCACCTGCCAGTTTCAGTACCTCTTTTCTTAATAGGAATAAGTCCGTGATGCACTGATGAATCTCATTTTCTATAGCACGTGACTGACTGCCACCACTGTTAAAATGCTTGGCAATCTGATTGAGATTCGATCCAATCTTTCCATATTCACTGACCAGTTTTCTGAGATCGTTCATGTCTGCAACAACTTTAATCTGATGATTGATTTGCTTCTCAAGCAGAAGTTTTCTCAGATATTCAGATCGTGAGATTGAAAAACAAGTAGCTCCTTGATCCAGCAAATTGAGTTCGACATCTGTCAGTCGTACTGCAACAAAATGTCTGTGATTTAGTTCTTTATCTTTGTTTTTTGTTCTCATACTCCTCCTTCCGTTGCTACTATTCCGCCCACTGGGAGTCCACGTATTTCAATATCGGCTGTCCCTTCCGATATTAGAAATAGTGCTGTGAACACCTTTAGGTGAAACCAACAGACAAGTGAAACGTCTGTTATGAAGAGGGTATGGGGAGATCCCCATCAAGATAAAACCCATAGGAGAACAGGATGCCAAGTGGCAATACTGTTAAACACGGGTGGATCTTGCTCTGTATGTGTACCCCTCTATATAACGAAACGCTGAGAGCCTGTTTTACAGTGGGGGAAAAGAAAAAATATCAAAAAAATGATGATTAATGGTGAGCTTGTGATAGAATGAAAAAAAGAGAAAAGCATAAGTGTTGGATATATGCTTCGCATTGATTGCTGGGGAGCTGAAAAAGATTTAAAAACCACATATGGATCAGAATGTGCGCTTACTTCATTGGCTGTGGATGAGCCTTTAGAATATGCAAGATTATATCTCGATGGCAATTTACAGATGTGGATAGATTCAGAAGATTCACTTGAATTATAGAACAAGAATAACGGGTAGAAAACTTCTGATGCCCATTTTACAAGGGGTTCGAGTTTTTTATGTCTGCTGGCGCTATTTCTCTGCTGGAGTACTATTTTCGGGATAATGGCGAAAGGCTTTAGCGGTATAGTTAGAAGCACCGTTTCCATATTTTGTATTGGTTATGGTTTTTATATAATCGCTGGAATAATAGTCAATTGTAGAGCAAATGAAATAGACACAGGGGATTAAGGAAGAGTTGAAGGCAGATAAACAGATGGAATGGGTAGCAAATAAATACTATACAAGAGTGTGAAAAGGGAATTTTGAATAAGGAGATGATTTGGCAATAAGGTGCAGTAATCTGGTGGAAAGCAAGTCTGAAAATGGCTTGCTTTTTGCTTTACAATGTGGTTAGTTGATGTATATAATTATGATAAAGAGATAAAATTGATTTTTATATTTTGGTTCGATATTGTGATGCAGTTTTTATCCCAAAAAGAGTAAAAATCGAATTATCCGCATAAACACAGGGATTTTAAGCAATATGAAACAAAAAATAAAAGAATTTTACCACTAATTTACTACGAATGAAAGAACCTTGATACGACAGAGAAAACAGCATAAATAAAGGCAAAATTGGCATTTCATACAGAATATGAGATGTCTTTTTTGTTGCTGTAATACAGTATAACTATTCTTTTTCTGCTTGATTATTAATCATTTTTTAGGACATGAATTGTCAAGAGCTTGTTGCGTAGCAATGTTTACACTCTTGATAATTTATGGAATAAAAAATATTCTGACAGATACTAGAAAAGTGATGACTACTCAATTTTCTAATGATATAATATGATAAATAATAATAGATAAACTTGAAGTGATTAAGGAAGTGTATGCCATGAAAAAATTTTTGAAAATAATGTTAATCATAATTGGAGCGATTTCTTTGATTTTTGTAGCTCTGATAGGGATTGGGTTATTTGTTGATGTTGAATATGATGACCATATTGAAAATGGTCGTTATACTTATGTTCCGGAAGAAGAAAATAAAGATAATGAATACGTGGAATTTACGATAAATGATTATGATAAAAATAATGCCAAGCTTGTATATTATGACACGATTGAAGAAGCTATTCAACTTTCCACTTTGAATGCTGAAAATGAGGAACTTTCGGTTCCTGCTGATTTTCTTAATCATGTTGATGAAACCTTGCATATATGGCAAGGCAAAAAATATGATACGATTTTCTATCGGGCTGGAAATGATAACGATGATATTCAAGGCTTAGTAATGGCTCGTTGTAAAAAGCAGATACAGAATGGGCATACACAATACGCATTTATAAATGCTACACCGGTTACAACGAAACGAGATAGAATTTTGTTAGATGATATTACAGAGCTTATTCACTCTTCTTTGAAATTAAGTGATTTCCAACAAGACTTAAACCCCGATTATCCAAGCAAGCGTTTTGTTTACGGCTATGCACATGATAAAGAAATCTATTCATTGGAAGTAGAAGGACAAAAACCGGACGGTGTAATTGAAATCAATGTATATGACAGAGTCATGTATCTATGGTATTACAATGACTTACAAAGTAACAAAAGAGGTGACTGTTTAAGCTATTCGGTAGATGTACCTAAATAAAATGACATTTTTACATAATACTATATTATTAGTTAGGCAGACGGAGTGATCCAGACACGGTGGCAGGAAAATCTTTCAGATTTTTCTGCCATGTCTTGCAAGTGGCTGGTTTACTTCGTCTGTGAGCGAGCCTGTGGCGAGCGAAGATTAAGCCCCCGTTATCTAACAAGGGGGGCACAAAAAACAAAAGACACTATACACTAACAGGCGGAAAACGCTGTATTTACAAGGCAAAACCGCATTTTATAAGATGTGATATAAAAAGTATCTATTTCACAAAAGAAAAACAATAAATTTAAACATTATAATATTTTAATTTTTGTGGTAATGATATGCAAACTTTTTAGGAGGGAAGATATGGATTGTAAAATGACTGATATTATTGCTATTATTTCAAGTATCATTGCTATTGGTTATTCAATTTATTCCATAATTACTAAAAGTTATATTCGTCAATACAACCTTGAAAAATTTGAACATTTTTCTTTAAATCAGAAGAAAGTTTGTATTGTTTTCAATTTTATTATGACACTTATAATTGGGATAAGTGGGGTGTATATATTGCTATTATACTTATTCTAATGGGATTGAAAGCATTTATGTAGCAAATAGCAAAATTTTATAAGTGAAACGAGGTACTCTATGGAAAAAAAGGAACTTATCAAACTATATTTACAAAATGTGGATAAAATGTTTGGATATGCCAACATGAACGCATATATTGATGAGCGATTAAAGAAGTATACGAAATACTGTCAAAGTAAAAAGCCAGAAGAACAGATTATTATATGGCTGAAATTATTGCATGAAAATTTCGGAAAAAAGATTGTTTATTTAGGAAGTTACTTAGCATTACAAGAAAAGGATATGAGCTATTTAAATAATGCGTTCAATTCGGCAGTAACATGGGGACAACTCACAATAACAAACAGCGGTTGCGACCATTCCATTCACGCTTGGAATATTTTACCACATATATTCTGTGCAAACCGCTTTCGTGACATTGAAAAAATATTTCCAAAAGAAAACGGACTTAGTAAGAATGCAGATTTATGAGTGGTTATAAGAAGTATCTGCCAAAAAGAAAACACCGATAAAGCCTGTAAAATAGGGATATATCGGTGTTATAAGAACTTATGAAAAGATAATTAGAAATTTATTTTATGTTTTAATGGACAAAACAATTGTCAAGGATGGATGGCTATATAGAAATGGATTTTTAAGGAAGAACTGTAAAATAAGATTAACGGATATTACCCAGATGAAAAGAAAAAAGAATTTATTTGGAGAAGCTCTTATTTTATATAAAAATCAGAAAAAAATCGCTAAAATTTCTGCCCGAAATAGAAATGTGGACTGGCTGCAAGTAAAGATTGCAGAAATAAAAAAGGATAAGAAGAAATTAGAACGTAAAAAATGAAAAATGTGAATCATATAGGGAGATTGAGTTTATGGATAATGTCATTAGATTAAGTAAATTTGTAAAAAATTTAGGAATAGTAACAACAGTTCTTTTTTTAATAATCGTACTGGTAACATTTGTTACAGGAAATATGGGGGTTGCGATATGTTTTATGCCTTTTGTATTTTTAGGTATTGCTTTAATTTTGGCATACAAGAAACAAATAATTGTAGTAAATGAAGATGAAATTGTATTTAGCTATCTGGTTAAGAAAACTCAGCATATAAAATATAATGATATTCGTTGTATTTTAATGATTCCATTAAATGGTAGAACAGATGTCATATTAATTGATAAGATGTACAATAGACTTGTTACTCTGGAGCAAGTGTATGTAAATTATGATATTTTATATGATACACTTATAAAACATGAAATAGATCTTGTGGATTTTGGTGAGTTAGTTGAACAGAACAAAGATGTATCAAAGTATGTACCTGCTTTAAACTGGATAGAAAAGAATTTCTATAAATCTATATGTAATGAGAATACAACTATCAAAAATATGTCAAAAACAATAGAAAAAGAAAAGCGTAAAAAAACAAAGCAATTTTTAAAAGCTTTAGGTTGGATTCTAATAATTGCTGATGCGGTAGCATTTTTTATTGGTGGCAAAACAATGTTAGTTATATTTATAATGGTTTTGATGATTACATATGCAGTGTATATAAAATATTATCCATATATATTTATAGAAGTCACCACAAAAAAAGGACAAGAACTGGCGTATCAATTACCATTTATGGGTGCAGCAATAGCAATGCTTTTATCCCTGAATACGAGTAAACTCTTTAATTATGAATTTGGAAACTATATGAAGATTACGGCAATTATTACTGCTTTACTTGCACTGCCATTTATTATTAAATCTTTAAAAACAGATGTACCACAGAAATTTGGACGTAAACTTTCAGTTGTATTTGCTGCTTTTATAATCGCATATACAATTAGCTTCCCAATAAATTTTTTATTTACATTTGATGGGGCAACTCATGAAATTGCAATTGTAACAGACAAAAAGATTAGCAGTGGTAAAACTAGAGATAGAGAGTTATATGTAAGTTGTAATGGTAAAAGAGAAATATATACTGTTTCAAACAGTGAATATGAAAATACATCAATAGGCGATAGTAAAAGAATTTGTAGAAGAAAAAGTGCATTAGGATTGGAATATAGTACGATACATGATTAATATTTATTTAAAGATAAGGAAGGAATATATAAGATGAAAATATTGTTAGCAGTAGTTGGAGGATTATTATTACTGATATTCCCTTTTATAGTTATGAAAAAAGCAAAAGTAACAAAAGAAGAAAATACTGATGAAGCAAGGAAAAAATTTAATGTGTTTCTCATTTGTATGATACCTGTTCCTCTAATAGGCTTCATATTTCTTTTAATAGGGCTTAGAAGTTTTTTATAAAATTAAATAAAGGAGAAAAATGTTAAAAAACAATGATATATCAATACCAGAAGCCTGCTATGCAGATTTATGTAAGGTGGGTTTTTTTGAAAGAAAACAGGTTAAATTAACAATTATATGGAATGAAAAAATAAGCAGAAATAAACAAATACTTACACTTAAGAAGTTATATCCTGAATTAAATAAAGTGTCTACAGTTGAAAGCTATAAAATTACAAAAAAACGAAGAAATGGCAATTTGCAGAGATGGGATGGGGATTTGCTGTTGACTTTTCGCATAAAGCAGAAAAAGCGGGGATAAAAATATTGTTAGAAGAATAACTAAAAATCTTGCTAATGTATAAGTTAAGTAAAAAATAGAATGAAAAATAATCATATAGCAGAGGAGATTGGGTAATATGAAGGAACAAAAGAAATCTTCTTGGGGAGCGGTTCTGGTGTCATTTTTAAAGGAATTTCTATTAAACTCATTCGAAGCCCCAGGTCATCTTTATTATGATGAAAATTTAACTAATGAAGGAAAAAGAAAGAAAAATTATATTTGGAGGGTGCTTCTACTGGTGACTGCGGTAGGAGTAGCTTTGCTTCCTGTTATAGCTTGGAACATGTTTGTTCCAGATGTGCTATGGGCAAAAATAGTTACCGTTGTAGTGTGTGAAGGCTATGTTGTTTTTATAGTAAGTATGGAGATTATCCAAATAAAGGATGAGCTAAAGGAAGATATGTTAAAAATAGGGGGATATAAAATTACTCCCAAAGGAAGTATTTCCCTATTTAAAGAAATTGATTTTAAGATTGCTCAAACAGAGTATTCTTATACAATATTGATTTCTAAGAAACCTTTAAAATGGCTTTATAAGAAGTTTTATGTTACAATCTATGGAAGACATGGAAAAGTAAAAAAGATTGAATTGGTTCGAGCAGACAAAAAGTATTCTACGAAATATGAGACAATGAATGGTACAGTCTTAGAAAAGTTGCAAGAAGAAAATAATAGGTTTTTAAGGAAATGCTTAGGTACTCCCAGTAAAAAGAGTATGACAGGCGTCGAATATTATTATGAGTGGGGACAAATACAATCCTTCTATGATGATCGTTCTTGTCAAACAGGAATTGTAATTATGTTTTAAAATAAGGAATATTGTATCTCTTGCTTCCGTATGCAGAAAGATTACATCGGTACAGAGAAATGTGGTAGTGATACACCAAAGAACACAGGCGAAACCTTATATCTCGGTTCCACAAGTAGCGAATCTTTCAAAAGAGAGAGATGGGTAAAACTTCGCTGTTTATATAATAGTAGGGGACGATGTTTTATCCCCTGCTATTATACGTTTTTTAGCATGTTTTCACCAATATTGCTTGGTACCTAACCGATTTTTCAAATAACATCTGATTCCAAGATATACTCCCTGAGAAAGTACGAAAAGCAATAGAAGATTTACGGAAAGTGCTTTTTTAATTGCTTCTCCAAAATAAATGATGACAGCAGTACTTGTCAGTATCATCAGTAGAGTAATAACATCCCAACAGTTTTTCTTATATAATTCTATAACCTTTATTTCTATCAGTATCGCCAGTATCCCTGTCCCTGCCACACATATTCCGACAACCAATATCAGAAATAACCAATATACCATTCCGGCTATAAAAGGATTTGGAATTTTTGTGCTAATCTGTGCCACAGATTGCCCGGCATCAATTGTCCAACCGATAAAAGTTTGTAGGAATGACGCTGCATCATGGAAGAATGATTTACAATCGGAAAGGAACACATCGGACTGTACTGCCTGAAAAAGAGTGGTTGTCAGCGAATACCATGCAAGAAGGAACAAGGTTGTTTGGAACATTACCGTTTTTGCTTTATACTGTCCGGCAAGTCGCTCTTTTTGTGTTCCGTATTTCGCTTTTTCATTCTGATAGGCTGTCCGGTCACAGGATTCACATTTTTCATAGAGTACCGGCTTTTCTACCGGTATCTCTACGATTTTCTGATGTGTCCGGGCATAATCCCGTTGTTGTGTTAAACAGCGTATTTTATTTTGATATTCCCCGATCATGACGTTTGCGCTTCGCAGCTTCTCTTTCTCGTTCCGCAATGCTCTGTCTGCCAGCTTCAAGTCGTTCTTTAATGCTTGAATATTCCCGGCTCTGTTCTCTTTGTTTAATTTCTCGTTCAAGATCAGAGATTCGTTGAGCTGCGTCTTCAGTTCCACGATAAGCTGGTCTTTCTGTTCCAGTTCTTCTTGTATCTCCTCGGTCAGGAGCAGAAACTCTTCCAACTGTTCGGCGTTCTTTAATTCTCTGGATTCGTTCATCTATATCACGTCCTTTCTCTATCTGCTGTTCCAGTTCAGCAATTCGGTGTTATCCTCTGCTGATTTGGTCGTTTCAATCAATACGCTACATTCTTCCATCGTAATTCAGCCCTTTCTTTTTAATTTTGAATATGAAAAAAGCAGTCGATCATAAATGAAAGGCTGCTTTAAATCATATCCTTTATTGCTTTGTGTGGAGATTTAACTGATTGTCTATGTCCCGTCCGGCATACATTACTCTAAGTATCTGTTTCGCTGAGACTTAAATCTGTATTGACCAGTGCTTCAAGGAGAACCGCCCCGGCTGTCGCTTCCCGGTTTTTCTTCCAGAAGCTTGCAAGTTCTTCTGTAAAGTCCAGAAGTTCATAGTATTCTTCATCGCTTATGTCATCATACTCTCCGGCCTTTGCATCAGCTGTAAAGGTTACTGCCGGATTTGTCATCGAGACGTCAACTCCGCCCTTTGTCATAAGTCCAATATAAGTTTTCCAGAAATCAAAAGCTTTTTCTCTTAACATAAATGTACCCTCCCAGGTTTGTTTTCATTTTCGATTGAAAATATATGTTCAAATGTGTTTGTTTTCATGTGTTTCTTTGTTTATGTCTCTATCTTACTACATCACATTTTCACATCTGTAACCGGGAAGGGTACCTTCTCATCTTCTATATAATCTCCGCAATAATAAATGTTGCATTATCTTCCGCGCCCATGCGATTGACTTCATCGACCATTTTTCCACGCGCTTCCGCTACCGGCATCTGCAAGATTTCTTCCAGGACTTCATCTCTCACCATATCCGTTACACCGTCTGTACAAAGCAGATACTTATCACCTTTCTGATATTCAAGCTTGTAGAAATCCATCTTTTTAAAATCATCTGCATACTCCGTTCCGATATAACCGACCAGCGCACTTCGTATATGCCCCGGATGGCGATAAGTATGATCGGTGGATAACTGCGCAAGCTTCCCTTCACGCAGCCGGTAAATCCTCGAATCTCCAAGAGACATTCCGAAAATGTAATTCCGACCGAACTTTAACGCCGCCATGGTCGTCCCCGTTTGTCTTACCTTCTGCATTTTCTTCCATTTTATAAGATTGGCTTCCATTGCTTTTGCAATTTTCCACATACATGCTTCATAGTCAGCCTCTTCTCTCGATCTCCATGGGCATTCTGCCTTCGCAAGTGTCACTGCCGCAATATACGAAGCCATCTCGCCGCACGGCAGGCCGCCGATTCCGTCGAACACAGCAACCCATTTACCTGACACATCAGCCTCTGGCGCATGAAGGATTTCACCTATAGGATTATCTTCCAGTAATTCTGCCACATCGAAATCATCGAAATCCGGAATCTCCCCATTCTCTTCCGCTTCTCTATAACTCTCTTCAATAATCTGCAACATTTCTTCAGACAGTTCTTCTTCCTCCGGTTCCACTTCTTCCGGCTCTCCTGACGTCAGACGCAGCGCAATTCCCCCGTCCGAATCCATGTATTGCCCGTTAAAATAAAAATTGTCTTCGTTCGTGTCCCGGAACTCGCCGGTCATGCTGGTACATACCGCTTCCACTTTCACCAACTTTTCCTTATTCTTCGTCATATGACTTCTCCCATACTCCTGCAAATGTATCTAACAGATCTTCTGATACGACACACATCATGACAAATGCCTCATACGGGTTGACCGGATATAACTCGATCATTCCCGCTTCTATTAACAAATCATTGGTCTCATCTACAAATTCATTAAAACGTGCCGGTGCACTTTTCGTCAGTTTTTCTTCGTCCAATGCATAAATCAGGAAAATCAGTGTAATCAGATCAAATCGCTCAATCGGCTTACCACCTAAAATTCCATTGATTCTGGCACGGCTCAGGCGTTTGCTCTTGAACTGTTCTTTCAGCTTTGCAAAGGACATCAGATTACCATTATCTGTTACAGCCACTCCACTATACAATATGCTCTCCATTCTGGACGGATTGATATCTTCCACTTTCAGTTCCGCCTGTTTTCCATCTTTTTCAATCAAATCCGGATAACGGTTCAAATGCTTTGCACACAGCTTCTGCGCTCTCTCGTACAGTCTCATAAACACTTCCCGCGCCTGTGTCTCACGTTTTTTTGCAACGCCAAGCTGTTTCAGATAATGTAAATATTTCTCCAGACCTTCCTCGCTGCTCACATACATTTTCGGGTCATTCTGCATTGCCTGCCACATATGATTCTCCCGAATGGACGGATCTTCTGCCTGATTCTCATAAGCTTCAAGAAGCTTCTGCGCCTCCATCCAAGACTTTCCATTATATCTGCAGTGCCAGTAAATCGTTTCCGAAGGACTCGTAAAATCAAAATCCGGCTCCTTTAATACCAGTGTCAGGAATTCAGAAATCTGTTTATCATTCATATCCAGTCCAAATCCGATATAAAACATATTCTCACGCTTTACACTCTCTGATGTCAGCCAGCGGTTCGCTTTTTTCTTTAATTTCTTTTTTTCTTCTACATCGTTCGGATCATAGCAATCGTTTCTCGCAAAGATTTCCAACAGCAGCTCAGGATAATTTGTGACCTGATTAAAGTTTTCTTTAATCCCTGCATATTCATAAATATATCTTCTCAAAAAGTCTTTAAATGATACAATCTCCATGATGTTCGTCAGATACTTATAGATCGTATCTTCACTCGCTCCCTGGAACTGATCTGACTCAATCGTATCATAAAATTCCTTCATAGCTGTAAGCGTGAAGTTCTGTGGACGGATTGTTTTCTCCTCATCGTAATCCAGTATATTTTTCTTGGACATATTTTCCTTAGACATATTTTCTTATCTCCTTTTCCTTATTTCCGATACTTTTTGCATTTTCCAGATCTGCTCTCATATCTGCCGCAGACTGATAACGGTCTTTCGGTTCAAAGGCACATGCTTTTAAAATAATTCTTCTCAGCGGTTCAAATGCTGTCTTGGGCTCCGGCAATTCTCCCTTACAACGAGCATTCATCTGAGCAACTGAATCATGGAGGTCCCAAAATGGCAGCCTCATATCATTTGCAAAATAATATAGTACCATTCCCAGCGAATAAATATCTGCACTTTTATCATAAAATGTATTATATACTTCCGGTGCCATATAATTTCTCGTACCAATTACTGTCATCGATCCATCATCCCACTCTCTCGCAAGACCAAAATCGCCAAGTTTAAAAGTTCCGTCTTTCGCAACCATAATATTCTCCGGTTTAATATCCCGATGCAATACATTTTCCTTATGGCAGACCTCCAGCGCCTGACAGATTTCAATTCCAAGCCGGATGATTTCCTCCTGATTCATGCGTTCCTCTGTAAATTTGAAATCCTGATTTTGTGAATCGCTGCTTTCCAAATTACTACTCTCTAAATCCTCTTCCTCCGGATAAGCATAGTCCATCAGCTCCGTAAGATATTCCATCTGTATGTAGGCACGCCAGTAATTTTCCTCCGGCATTTTTTCCAGACAACTGCCTTTAATTTGGACAATATGCTTCTCATCCATAAATGATTCCAATATATTAACTTCCCTTGCAAGCTTGTTAAATTCCTTACCAAAATCTCTTCTCGCGGTCGCTATGTCATTACGATATTGGAATCTGATTCTTTTTTTTGTAAGATTTTTCTCGATAACTTTTAAAGCCCAATATTCTTCCTGATCCGTTCCTTTATTTCTCACCATGCGGTAAACAGCTCCATAAGAGCCTTGCCCCAGTAGTTCATCAATTTCATATCCATGAGAACTCCACTGTCTTGGCAGCTCCGGAAATTGTAGATTTCTCATCAAAATCTTTCCTCCACAATGTATTCACAATATATTATATATGACATTGTATCAGTCCTCTGACAACCTTTCAACACACTTCCTCCTGTGGCGGAAAATTTATGGATTCCGTTGTCATTACAAAATCACTATTCGAATCCTTTACAATAACGTCATCAGATTACAAATGCAGCAATCCAAAGGATTGGAAAGGAGTTTACGATGATCATTGTATATGGTTTATTTATTTACAGTATTTATGAATTTCTCAAATTTTTGTTTTTAGCTACACTTGGAGATATCATCACCGCAATCAAAGGTAATTACGACAGTCCTGAAAGGGACAGAGCCATCAAACGGGATCTGTGGACAGTTGCAAAGAGTATTATTGCTTTCATCATTGCCTGTATATTATTTCAAATTTTAATATGATTTACAGCAGGCTTTCTATATGACAGCCAGTAAAGTAGCCCACAGCATATTCATTGCCCTCCAAAAACCACTTGATAGGTTTAGGCGCATTGAGAAATAACTTCCATGCGTCCAGACCTATCTTTATATTTAAAGTTTAAAGTTCATTTTGGTATCTAATCTAGTAATTTTCAATCATCCAGAATATAATGAAAAAGTATCAGCTTTTTAATTAAAATCGCAATTCTAAAATAAAAGGAACAAAAAAAGATGACATTTCCAAAATTACCAATACAGTGGAGCGAGAACGGCTATGAGATTACAGAAGAATTAGGTCATGGTTCTTACGGTTCTGTTTATAAACTAGTAAAAGATAAAGGAACGGAAAATGAAGAGGTTTCGGCCCTGAAAATTATAAACTGGACATTGGATAACAATACGGTACGGTATGAATTTACCAAGGATTGGGACGAAGCCAGAAAAAGCTACGCGCAGCGATTCGACCAGATGACACAAGAAGTGAATCTATTAGAATCATTTGTGGGAATGAAGACGATTGTGCAGTTGAAAGGAAGCTGTACGGAAAAAATGCCGGAGTTAAATTACTGGAAGCTTTATATCCAGATGGAATATCTGAAAGATCTGATGGATTTTGCAGACGAATGTAATGGACTTACAAGAAAACAAATTGTGAAGTTGGGAATTGATATTTGCAATGCCTTAGAAGTATGTCATGCAAAAAATATCATTCATCGTGATATCAAGCCGGCAAATATTATGGTCTCCCCAAAAGGTTACTTTAAACTGGGAGATTTTGGTGTTGCCAGACAGCAGATTTCAGGAACTATGACCGTGATTGGCTCTTATGATTTTATGGCACCGGAAGTTTACAAAGGAATGCCTTATGACCAGACCGCAGACATTTATTCCCTTGGTATGGTTTTATATTACCTGGCAAATGATTTCAAACTGCCTTTTTCTGAAATTCAAAGTTCCATAGACCGGATAAACCGGCGTATGAACGGAGATACCGAATGGGACTGGAGGCAAAAGCTGTCAAGCTGGGGAATTGCAACAAATATCAAACAAAAAATGTCTGAAGAAATCCTCTATGATACTGTAATGACCGCCTGTGCTAATGACCCGAAAGCTCGATATCAGTCAGCGACGGCAATGAAACGGGATTTAATGATATGCATGGATAAAATCTGTACATTAGAAAAAAGGGATGATAACTGGGAAGCTGCGAAGAAGAAATAAAAAGAAGAACCTTGGACTTTGATTGCCTTGGTTCTTCCTTTTCTTCTCTCCCGTTAGTTTTCCACGTTATAGTCTCTGATTCATGTATTTTTCCACATTATCATCAAGAGTTATCCCACTCAATTAATTTCATAATTTTTTTCACAGCATTTACCACTTTTGATGACAAATACATTTTCTGCCCTTTTTCCACATTAAAGTAGCCATTATAATTATCCTTAATTATAATGGCTACTTTATATTAAATTTCATTATATTCATATTTTTTATTATCGGAGGTTTCTGTTGATCTTGTTCCCTGCCTGTTTTCCTTTCTTTTAGAACTATAACATGTAATTCAAAGTCGCCGATTTACGCTTCATTGATTTGATTTATATAACCCTCATCTTCTATATTGAAGTTCCTTACTATTCCCTATCTATAACTTTCTCATAGTAGTTATCGCTATCATTCTCTTCCATGAGATTCTTCAATATACTCTACGACCATCCAGCTATTCCGTCTATAGCATCTCTTCTTTATAGAACTCATTTTTTATATAAATCTCGATTAGTTCGATGTTTCTTTACACATCTTCTAATTCCTTGAATTACTGCGGTATCTTTATCCTCAATATGTTCTGCAAATGTTTTCTCTTTTATACCGGTTATCTTTTCTTCTCCGATTTATCTTTTTTATTCAATCTTCTTACCGGATTTTTATAATCTATGGTTAAGGCTTATTCTGTGGGAACTTCCATTTGCCATACCACCAACATATTGACTATTTATAGATTCTGAATTGTCCAACGGTTTAAGCCTCCTTCCTTTCTATTTCGTTCGTCCCTTTCTCGTCAGGACTTCTATCGATGATTCCTAAGGAATTATTCTATCAAATCTTCTTATACGAATTTCGATTTAACCTTTTGGGTTAT
The DNA here is from genome assembly GCF_020560825.1 of Dorea sp. 210702-DFI.3.17. Classification (NCBI taxonomy): domain Bacteria; kingdom Bacillati; phylum Bacillota; class Clostridia; order Lachnospirales; family Lachnospiraceae; genus Dorea; species Dorea sp. 210702-DFI.3.17. The sequence continues at coordinate 37,889 of NZ_JAJCNB010000014.1, read as the reverse complement.
TTTAGGTTATTCTATCTTAATCTAAAATTTGTTGATTTAATTTTCGATTTAATCTTTTCATGAAATTTTTTTACTGAACTTTTTTGGTTCTTCTTTATCATTTAATTTTTTTGATCATATCTTATATTAAATCTTTTTTGATTTGATATTTTGTTTTCCTTTGGATTGACTATATAATACCATCTAGGTTTTGTTTTGTCAATACTATTTATGATATTTATTTTAATTAATTTATAATTGTATTATTTTCATAGAATATTCTGTATATTTATATTTTATCAAGTTGTTTTCTGATGACGTTTCATGATTTTAGTGTGTGATACATAACCGTCTAATACACAAGAGAGCAGGTAATCCCCTGCTCTCTTGTTATCTTACATTTTCAGTCTTATAATCATCTTATAGTCAGATACTAATAATTAATATAGCCCTGAAGCCACATATTCGCCTTAAATCTACGTCCTACTGCCGGTTCCCCAAGAAGTCCCTGTCTCGGCACGCAAACGTCAAATACGAGGCCATTTACGTCTAATTTCATCACGTAAACATTTTCCCCTGTATACTCATTCACGATTTCATGGAGTTCCTGGATCTCACCTAATATGGAATATCGGTCACACTCCACACTATACGGCATAATGTATGTATCCACAATGCTGAATACGTCTTCCGTCACCAGTCGCCTTGACACCTTTGAGTAAGTATCAATGTCTTCCAGTGTGAGCGTCTCGATTGCATTGAGATCTCCGGATTTTGCAGCAGAGAGAAGCTGCATGCGGTTATACACCTCTTCTCTCTGTCGTTCTTTTTGTGAATGATCTTTCTTTACCGGCAGCAATATAGTCCCTGACTCGCATAATCCTGCAAGTGTTACAGATGTATAGTTCATCTTGTTACCGCTCAATTGCTTTTCCTTCAAATACTGTGGCACATTTTGCAGATAAAATATAATCGTAATTCCGATTTTTGCATCTTCACAGATTCCTACATAGGCCTCTCTGTCCATTCTGCGCTCAATCGTGATATCTGCATAGGACGTGATTCCTGTTCCAAGAAAATATGGATAATAATATCTTTTCGTAAAGTTATCCACAGAATCCATGTCTCCGCACAGACATATCCCCATTCCAGGTCCGAATTCCTTCTGATATTCACAAAAATCTAATTCTTCGTCCTGATATACAAGCTCATGACACGTATATTGCTGTTCTACTTTATCCAGTATCTCATATAATTCTTTTTTTGACTTCATGCTGCCAAATCCTATGGCATTCAGATATTGATGCATTTTTATTTCCTTTTGATTTCAGTCATACCACCCATATATGGACGAAGTACCTCTGGAATTCTTACAGAACCATCTGCCTGAAGATTGTTCTCCAGAAATGCAATCAGCATTCTTGGTGGTGCTACTACAGTATTATTCAGTGTGTTTGCAAAATATTTGTTTCCATCAGCGTCTTTTACACGGATTCCAAGTCTTCTTGCCTGAGCATCTCCAAGGTTAGAGCAGCTTCCGACCTCGAAGTATTTCTTCTGTCTTGGTGACCATGCCTCAACGTCACAGGATTTTACTTTCAGATCTGCCAGATCTCCAGAGCAGCACTCAAGTGTACGGACCGGGATATCCATAGAACGGAACAGATCTACTGTGTTCTGCCATAATTTGTCATACCACATCTTGCTCTCTTCCGGTTTACATACAACGATCATTTCCTGTTTCTCAAACTGGTGGATACGGTATACTCCTCTTTCCTCGATACCATGTGCTCCTTTTTCTTTACGGAAACATGGAGAATAACTTGTAAGTGTCTGTGGAAGCTGATCCTCTGTCAGCATTGTATCGATGAATTTACCAATCATGGAATGCTCACTTGTACCAATCAGATACAGGTCTTCACCCTCTATTTTGTACATCATGGCATCCATCTCTGCAAAGCTCATAACTCCTGTTACTACATTACTTCTGATCATAAATGGAGGAATGCAGTAAGTAAATCCTCTGTCGATCATGAAATCTCTTGCATAAGAAATAACTGCAGAATGAAGTCTTGCAATATCTCCCATAAGGTAATAGAATCCATTTCCGGCTACTTTTCCGGCACTTTCAAGGTCGATTCCATTAAAGCTTTCCATAATATCTGTATGATATGGAATTTCGTAATCAGGTACGACCGGCTCACCGAATTTTTCAATTTCAACGTTCTCGCTGTCGTCTTTTCCAATTGGTACAGAAGGATCGATAATATTTGGAATAATCATCATATTCTGTTTGATTTTAGCTTCTACTTCTTTTTCTTCTTTAGATAAAGCCTCTACTCGTTCTGCATTTTCCTGAACTTTTTTCTTTAACTCTTCTGCTTCTTCTTTCTTTCCCTGTGCCATACATGCACCAATCTGTTTGGAAATCTGATTCTTATCAGCACGAAGAGCCTCTACTTCCTGTTTAATCTCACGGTTTCTCTGATCTAATTCGATAACTTCATCAACCAGTGGCAGCTTATCATCCTGGAATTTATTTTTGATATTCTGTTTTACGACCTCCGGGTTATTTCTGACAAATTTGATATCTAACATCTCTCATATCCTCCTTATTTTTCAATAATCTCGCTTTTTTCAATCTTTTCTATATCATGGAAGATGGCTTTATCCAGTGCCTCTGCCTCTTCCTCAGCAAGCTCTACATAGCTTTCACCTTTTACGATTTCTTTCACATAAGTGTAACATCCTTCACGACTGTGCATTGCATTGATGATCCAGCCGCTGTCATTTCCATCCAGCATAGCAAGTGCAAAACTCAGTTTTCCACCCATCTCGTTAAATGCATCGTATTTTACAATTCCGACTTTCTGGTAATTTGTCTCTAATTTACGGTTTAACTCACGGATTTCTGTTCTGTTCTGCTTTGTAAACTTAAGAACCGCCTCTGCTTCCTCGAATTTATCTTTCAGACTCTGCTCAAGGGATTTTCCATCTTTCCCTTTCATAAATGTTGCATAGCTGTTTTTCAAACGATTGTATTTCATAGTTACATTTACATATAGTATAAACAAAACTACGAATAGAATCAGCATAAACAGGAAAATAAATGCTGGATCTATCCCCAGTGCATTCAGTATCTTGCTTTCCATATTATTCTTCCTTTCCAATGCTCATAATCATATCGAACATTCGTTCTAATTCCTCATCAGAATAGTATTCTATCTCTATTTTACCTTTTCCATTTCCTTTAGATGCTATACTAACTTTTGTACCCATAACTTCTTTCATTTTATTCGCAAGGTCTTTATAAATGAAATCATTTACGGTCTTTACTTTTTCTTTTGGCTTTTTCGGATTTTTGATTTCTTTTACAAGCTTTTCTGTATCACGTACACTTAATTTTTCATCAAATATCCGGTTTGCCAGATTATACTGTTCGTCCTTATCGTCAATTGCAAGTAATGCTCTTGCATGTCCGGTCGAGATCATGTCATCAATAATCATTTGCTGAACACGCTCGTCCAATTTCAGAAGTCGCATAGAGTTTGTGACTGCAGTTCTGCTTTTTGATACACGCTCGGCCACTTCATCCTGTTTCAGATTAAATTCTTCCAACAATCTCTTAAATGCCATTGCTTCTTCAATTGGATTTAAGTTTTCTCTCTGGATATTTTCAATTAAACCGATTTCTACTATTTCCTGTTCTGTATACTCTTTTACAATAACAGGGACTTCTTTGACTCCAGCCTGTTTGGCAGCTCTCCAACGTCTCTCTCCTGCAATAATCTCATAATAATCTTTATTCTTTCTTACAAGAAGCGGTTGCAGTACTCCGAATTGTTTGATTGAATCTGCCAGTTCAAGAATTGCATCTTCATCAAACTTTTTACGCGGTTGATCTCGATTCGGCTCAACCATATTGATTTTCATCATTTGAATGCCCGAACCTGACTCAGACTCCCTCTTTTCTTCAGCCGGCTCTTTTGCTAATGGCTTATTTGATTTCTCAGGAATCAGACTATCAAGTCCTTTTCCCAATCCTTTTTTCTTAACAGCCATGGGAACCTCCTTATTTTTTATTCTTCTCTTTCGATAACCTCATCAGCCAATCTCATATAGCTTTCTGCTCCTGTTGATTTTGGATCATACTTATTAATTGGCAATCCGTAACTTGGTGCCTCTGCCAGTCGAATATTTCTAGGAATTATAGTTTTATATATATTTTGTTGCAGATTGTCTTTTACATTCTCAACTACCTGAAGAGACAGATTCGTTCTGGCATCATACATCGTAAATACGACACCTTCTATTTCCAATTTTGAATTCAATCTGTCTTTTACTAATTCAACTGTATGTATTAACTGGCTGAGTCCTTCCAATGCATAGTACTCACACTGAATCGGTACAATAACAGAGTCTGCCGTAGTCATAGCATTAATCGTCAGCATACTCAAAGATGGTGGACAGTCTATAATTACAAAATCATACTGATCTTTTACCTGATCAATTGCATTTCTAAGAATATATTCTTTATCATCTACACCAATCAATTCAATTTCTGCTGCTGACAAATCAATACTGGTCGGAATAATATCAAGATTTTCAAGAACTTCTTTATTAATTACTTCTTTGATATCAACTTCTCCAATAATCAGTTCATAAATAGACTTCTCCACAGAATCTTTATCTACACCCAGGCCACTGGTGAGATTTCCCTGTGGATCCATATCAACAGCAAGAACCTTTTTCCCTTTTTCAGCAAGGCAAGCTGCAAGGTTGATAGATGTGGTAGTCTTACCAACTCCGCCTTTCTGATTAGCTACGGCAATAATTCTCCCCATATTATTAATTCACCTTTCATTCTACATTTCGTTACAAGTTATAGTATACCACAAATGTTTCACGTGAAACATAGTTTTTTGTCTGAATTTGTGAAAATAAGGATATAAGATTCAAGAATGCCTCGGCATTCTTGTTGCGAGGCGCGCGTCATGCAATTGCATGACATACTTCTACTATGCTCCCATTACTTTTATTCTCGTATCGAGAGTAATGAATCTGTGCTTTACTCTTTTTAATGTTTCACGTGAAACATATTATATATGTAAGAGCAGTGGCTGATATATAATAGAAAAAGGACTTTTTCAAACATAGGTTGTTTTTCATTTCATTGTGAGTATAGTGTTATATCAAAAATTACTGTCTGAGTCTCGTAGAGACGAGTTTGTTTTTGATATAATCATATACGACTTAACACTGAAAAGAAGTGAATATGCTTATCTTCACTTCTTTTCAATGTTTCACGTGAAACATATTTATATAAAAAAAGTTCTGGATATGAAATAAAAAAAGAGTTCTCAAACATATGTTGTTTTTTTAATCCAATACAAGTATAGTGTTATATCAAAAATTATCGTCTGAGTCTCTTTGAGACGAATTTAATTTTGATATAATTTATACAACGCACTAATGAATTAAGATGGACGTTCTTATCTTCACTTCTTTTCATGTTTCACGTGAAACATTCTTATATATAAGTAGTGACTACAATATATAAGAGAAAAAGGACTTTTTCAAACATAGGTTGTTTTTCAATTCATTGCGAGTATAGTTTTATATCAAAAATTATTGTCTGAGTCTCTTTGAGACGAGTTTAATTTTTGATATAATAATATACGACGCAGCAATGAATTGAAATGACCTGTTTGAGAAAGTCCTTTTTCTATTTACTATTACTATTATACTTTTATATAATGTTTCACGTGAAACATCTCAATCTTATAATGGTTCTTTCGCCGGCAAGCCTGCTTTTCGTGGATATTTCTTTGCAGTATTCTTGTTCTTCTTTATTTTTACAAATGATCTTCCGATATCTGTATCTGGCAACTGGAATTTTACCACTTCTTCGATTTTTCCGCCTAATATCTGTACTGCTTTTTTTGAGTTGTTTAACTCTTCATCAATTTCTCCGGATTTATAAGGTATAAAACATCCACCTACTTTTACATAAGGAAGACAATATTCTGATAAAGTCGCCAGATTTGCTACTGCACGGGAAACACACAGATCATATTGTTCACGGTAATCATCTTTCTTCGAAAAGTCCTCTGCTCTTCCGTGTATTGTTTCTATATTTTCCAGCTCAAGTTCATCTATAACAGCATTTAAGAACTTAATTCGCTTGTTCAATGAATCTAATAATGTGATTTTTATCTCTGGAAATACTATTTTTAGTGGAATACCAGGAAATCCTGCTCCAGTTCCTACGTCAATAATAGACGTTACATTATCAAATCCATTTACTTTCACAATAGACAAGCTATCCACAAAATGTTTCATAACTACCTCATCATATTCTGTAATTCCTGTGAGGTTCATAACCTTATTCCATTCTACAAGCATTTCATAGAATTTGATGAACTGAGATACCTGTTTATTTGTAAGTTCTACAGATATCATTTTCATATTTTCGATTAATCTCTGTTCTTTATTTTTCATATCTGTTCCTAACTATTTTCATTCTTCTATATTCTTCTATTTATCCATATTAATTCAGTTCTTCATATATTAATTTAAAAATATTCTCGGCATTCTTTTTGCAAAATACGCACAATATACTGATCTCGAATTATTTTACCTGCCGCCTAGATATACAAGTAATACAGATATATCTGCAGGTGATACTCCGGAAATTCTAGAAGCTTGTCCAATAGAAACCGGACGGAATTCTTTTAATTTTTGAACTGCTTCGATTCTAAGACTCTTCACCTGATCATAATCTATATTTTCTGGTATTTTCTTATTTTCAAGTTTTTTGAACTGTTCTACCTGTTTTTTCTGGCGTTTAATATATCCATCATATTTAATTGATATATTTACCTGCTCAGAGACTTCTTCTGACAAATCTTTTGGAAATTCCGGTCTTGCCTCATCGATTGTAGCAAGTACCTGATAAGTTAATTCCGGTCTTCTGATAAGTTCTGCCAGTGAAATTCCGGAATTTAACGGTGTGCTTTGGTACTGCGCAAGTAAATTCTGAACCTTTTCACTTGTTCCTACATGCACATGCTCCACACGTGATACTTCTTCTTCAATCAGTTTTTCTTTTAATTTTAACCGGTCATATCTATCCTGTGAAATTAATCCGATCTCGTATCCTATCTCCGTCAGTCTTTGATCTGCATTATCTTGTCTTAGAAGTAACCGGTATTCTGCTCTGGATGTCATCATACGATATGGTTCATGACTTTCTTTTGTCACCAGATCATCAATCAAAACGCCAATATATGCCTGAGATCGATCCAGTACAACTGCTTCTTTTTTCTGAAGCTTTCTTGCTGCATTGATACCTGCAATCAATCCCTGGCATGCAGCTTCTTCATAACCGGAACTTCCATTGAACTGTCCTCCGCTAAATAACCCTTCAATCTCTCTGAATTCCAGTGATGGCTTTAACTGTCTTGCATCTATACAATCGTACTCAATTGCATATGCATTTCTTACAATCTTGGCATGTTCCAGACCTGCAACAGATCTATACATATCATACTGGACATCCTCCGGTAAAGAACTGGACATCCCTCCGATGTACATTTCATTTGTATCAATTCCCTCAGGCTCTATAAATACCTGATGTCTGTTCTTGTCCGCAAATCTTACTACTTTATCCTCAATAGATGGACAATATCTCGGTCCTGTTCCTTCTATCATTCCGGAATATAATGGAGAACGATCCAGATTATTACGGATAATCTCATGTGTCTTTTCGTTAGTGTAGGTTAACCAGCATGGCACCTGGTCAATCTGAATATCATCCGGATTAGTGGTAAATGAAAATGGTGTGATTCTTTCATCACCATACTGCGCTTCCATTTTACTGAAATCTATAGATCTTTTATCGATTCTTGCCGGAGTTCCCGTCTTAAAACGGTACATGTTAATTCCAAGATTCTTCAAACATTCTGTCAGATGATTTGCAGCCTGCAAACCATTCGGACCGGTTGCATTACTGACCTCACCATATACACATCTCGCACGGAGATATGTTCCGGTACACAATACGACTGCTTTTACTCGATATATACCCCCAGAGAGTATCTGAACACCAATTACTTTTTTCTTCCCACTTTCACAGACTTCTTCAGTCAGGATATTTACCACTTCCGTCTGTCTGACATCCAGATTTTCCTGGTTTTCCAGCACTCTCCTCATTGTTCTGCTGTACTGTTCCTTATCTGCCTGGGCACGCAGTGAATGTACTGCCGGTCCTTTTGATTGATTCAACATCTTTGACTGAATAAATGTCTTATCAATGACCTTGCCCATCTCACCGCCAAGAGCGTCAACTTCTTTGACAAGATGTCCTTTTGAACTTCCTCCAATATTCGGATTACAAGGCATCATGGCAATACTCTCCACGCTGACGGTAAATACTACTGTCTTAAATCCCATTCTTGCAGCCGCCAGAGCTGCCTCACAGCCTGCATGTCCTGCTCCAATTACTGCAATATCATATTCGTCTTTATTTTCCCATACAGAATTTGCTGAATATTTCATTGACCAAATCTTCTCCTATCGTCTCTCCGGTTATACTTCCAAGTTCTTCGTAGGCATCCATCAGATCAATAGAATAAAAATCTTCCGGCATACCCATATCTATGCTTTCTTTTACCTTTTTTAATGCCTCATAAGCATTGTTCAATGCTGTTTTATGTCGCACATTTGTAATATAAATTTCATCGTTAAAAGATATTTTTCCTTCAAAAAACATCTCTTTCAATGTCTGTTCCAATTCACCGATTCCCTGCCCGTTTTTCGCAGATATCTCTATAATTGCAGGAAAAATATCACAACTTTCTAACTGATTAATCTCGGAATATTTCTTCTTTATCTCGTCTTTTCCAAGAATTGTATTAAGATCCGCTTTATTTAACAGAATAATAGCTTTTCTGCCATAGATCATACGCATAATATCATCGTCATTCTCATCCAGTGGCGCTGAAGCATCAATGACATACATGATAAGGTCGGCATCCTTTGCATTTTCCTTTGCACGGTCTACACCAATCTTCTCTACCACATCCTCGGTATCACGGATTCCTGCTGTGTCTACGATATTTAATGAGATTCCCTGCAGATTCATATGCTCTTCCAGTACATCTCTCGTTGTTCCGGCAATCTCAGTTACAATTGCACGCTCTTCACCTAATAACACATTTAACAGGGAAGATTTTCCGGCATTTGGCTTTCCTACGATGACTGTCTTAATTCCTTCTTTGATCATTCTTCCATCATCACAAGTGGATAATAAATGTTTCAAGCTCTTCATATGATCTTCCACGACAACTTCAAGCTTCTCGCCATAACCGTCCACACTGATGTGTTCCGGATCGTCTAGTGCTGTCTCGATAAATGCTGTATGATACAGAATTTCTTCACGTATTTTTTGGATCTCTTTTTTAATATTCCCCTTCAACTGGCTGACGGAACTTCGAAGTGCATACTCATTTTTTGAAGAAATGAGATCTCCTACCGCCTCTGCCTGGGACAGATCCATCTTTCCATTTAAAAATGCGCGCTTTGTAAATTCGCCTGGATCTGCAGGTCTTGCGCCATATTTTATCACCGTCTCCAAAATTCTTCGCACAACATACACACCACCATGGCAATTGATTTCCACAGTATCTTCTCCTGTATAGCTGTGCGGTCCACGCATCAGCATCACAAGCACTTCATCAATCGTATCTTCTCCGTCTACAATATACCCGTAGTGAATGGTATGCGTAGGCTGTTTTGACAGCTTTTTTTCATTTTTCCCTTTATATATGCGCTCTGCAATCTCGACAGCTTCTTCTCCACTCATTCTGACAATTCCAATTCCGGAATTACTCATGGCGGTAGATATGGCTGCGATTGTGCCAGACTCATTTCTCATTCTATATCCTCCCTGTTATTTTCACCTGTACACATGATGCCTTACGAACTGCTTCGTGCTGTGCACTCTCGCACTTCTTTACCTCATTAAAGAATGCCTCGGCATTCTTGCTGCGAGGTGTGCTTCATGCAATTGCATGACATACTTCTACTGCGCACCTCTGCAAGTCTACACTCCGTTTCGGTCGGCGCAAAACCATTGTCCACCGGACAATGTGCGCCCTGCCGGAGGCTATATCGTAGAATTATCCTGGCATCATTATTTTATTGTACAAAAAAGCAGAGGTTTTTTAAACCCCTGCTTTGTAATTTTATCTTCTATTTGTCGTATTTCTCGTAATTATGAGAGCCACCGGATCTTCTTGCCAGTGTTACAACGACTTTTCTGTATGGCTCTTCACCTTCACTGTGTGTAGATACAGCCGGATCAGACTGCAGTGCTGAGTGAATGATTCTTCTCTCATATGGATTCATTGGCTCAAGTGCAACTGTTCTTCTTGTTCTCTTTACCTTGCTTGCAATGTTCTTTGCAAGATTCTCAAGAGTCTCTTTTCTTCTTCTTCTATAATCCTCTGTGTCAAGTTTTACACGAACGTATCCATCCTGCATCTTGTTAGCTACACGATTGGTAAGATACTGAAGAGAATCCAGTGTCTGTCCTCTCTTACCGATCAGGATACCCATGTTCTTACCTTCCATAGTGATGCTCAGTGCACCTTCCTCATCAACTGTAGAAGTAACCTTTACCTCTTCCATATTCATGGCATTCAGAACATCTTCTACAAATTTCTCACAAGCTTCAATTGTAGCCGGCTCAACTTTTGCAAGTTCTGTCTCTTCTCTTACTTCTTTTTTCGGAGCTTTTTTGAAATCTTTCTCTTTCTTATGCTCTTTCTTAAATTCATTCTTAGTCTCAGTTTTTACTGGTTCTTTTTTCTCTGCATGCTCTGTCTTCTCAACTTTTGCTGCCTTCTCGACCTCTACAGGTTTCTCTTCTTTTTTCTCAGCTTTTACTTCGACTACAGGCTCTTCTTTTCTGCGGGCTTTGATAACGGCCTGTTTTCTACCGAATCCAAGGAAACCATCGCTTCCTTTTTCGATAACTTCATAATCAAGACGATCACTTGTTACTTCTAACTGAACTAACGCTTCTGTAATCGCATCATCAAGATTCTTTGCTGTTACAGTAATGTAATCCATGAATATATGCCCCCTTACTTATTCTCATTAAAATTCTTAACCATGTTGGCTTTTGAAGCAAGACTTCCCGGTTTCGCATTTGCTCTTGCTTTTTCGAGCTTTTCTTCTCTTTCTATATCAGACATAGAAGAACTCTTTGTTGCAGAAGATTTGATGCTCTTTGTATTTGTCTGAGCCATAGCGTTGATCTTCTCTGCTTTTTCGCCACGTTTTTCTTTCTTCTTCTGCGCTTTTTCTTTATTCTTCTCGATCATGTCATCCACTGATATCTTACTGAGATGTTTGTTGATAAATACCTGCTGAACCATACGTACGATTGCACTGACGATCCAGTAGATACCGATACCAGTCGGTAATGTAAATACCATAACCAGTGAGAACAGAGGCATTGTCATATTCATAGTTCTCATTGTTGCTGCTGTCGGGTCATCTTTATCTGCCGGTCTGTTAGAACCATTTACTGCCATAGACAGTTTCATATTCAGATACTGTGTAAATGCAGATAATACCGGAAGTAAAATTGCTGTGATAACCAGCGCTGCCGCTGAATATCCCATTGTCTCTCCGCTTTTTGCCATGCTAAGCATGTTACCCGGAGTGATTGTCATATCCGGAATTGTGAGAAACTTATTTGCCTGAGCTGTAATATTTGGTACGTAATCAGAAATTCTGTAAATGACCGGATACAATGCGAACAAAAACGGCATCTGGATCAGTAACGGAAGGCATCCTCCCATCATGGATACGCCATACTTGTCATACACCTGCTGTATCTCTTCCTGCTGTTTCAGCATTGAAGCCTGATCTTTTTTGTTCTTGTACTTCTTCTGGATAGCCATGACTTCCGGCTGTACAACGGCCTGCATCTTAGATGATCTCTGCTGATTAATTGTCATCGGCAGCATCAGGGTATATACAAGAATCGTATACAGGATAATAGATATACCAACCAGACCGGTGTCACTTGGAAGTGCGCTATCTAACATCGTATAGATAAAATTCATGACTTTACCTAATACCCAGCAGATCTGTCCGACAATCGGCCAATTTGCTGCACTTAGTAAACTTCCTACCATCTCTTTTTCCTCCATCGGATTTTGTAATTCTTTTTAAGGAACAGGGTCATATCCTCCTTTTGAAAAAGGATTGCAACGCAAGATTCTCCAGGCAGCAAGAAGACCTCCCTTAAAGGCCCCGTACTTTTCAATTGCTTCTATCGCATATCTGGAACAGGTCGGATAATACTTACAGGAAGAATATCCCTTTGCTCCTGATAAATACTTTTGATAGAATCTGATGATACCAAGCAGAATCTTTTTCATCACGCAATTACCCCTTATATATATTATGAAGACGTGCCAGGTGGATCAGTGCGCTCTCTATGTCGCGGTAATTCTTACCCTTAGCTGCACCTCTTGCGATAACTATGATATCGCGCCCACTGCTGAACATGTCTTCTTGTAGCCGGTAACTCTCTCGGATCAACCTAGTTAATCGGTGTCTTACGATACTGTTTCCCACTTTTTTACTTACAGATATTCCCAATCGATTACCTTCCGTCTGATTCTCCAGTACATACATGACAAGATACTTGTTCGCATAAGAACTTCCTTTTTTATATACATGTTGAAAATCCTTATGTTTTTTCAATGATTCGGAATATTTCATGCTTTAATCTCCTATTTTTTGAAAGAAGAAAAGGCCACATATATGCGGCCTACGCTGATAATTTTTTTCTTCCTTTTGCTCTTCTTGCTGCAAGTACTTTTCTTCCGCCTGCAGTACTCATTCTTGATCTGAAACCATGTACTTTAGATCTTTGTCTCTTTTTTGGCTGGAATGTCATTTTCATAGATATCCACCTCCTTATATTTTTCCAAGGGTTGCCCCATATTTTTTCTTAAGACATCAGCTTTGATTATATAAAAAAAATCTTGATACGTCAAGCATTACCGATGATTTTCTTTACTTTTTAATTGCTTAAATACATATTTTGATGTAAAATAGATAAAGAGTAGACTTGGGAAGTAGGAGTTTGTTTAAAATGAACGAAGTGAAAGAAAAATGGCCTGAGATCATCGAACATTTACGAGTGGAACACGAGCTGCTGAATGTATCCTTTAATACGTGGATAAAGCCGCTGAAAGTTTACGATGTCATTGATGACACTGCTTATATTCTTGTGAACAAGGATTCCAGTGTTGAATACATCGATAAGAAGTACCGTCTCCCACTCATGGTATGTATTGCTGAGATTACAGGCAAAGAGTACGAGATACAGTTTGTATCGGAAGATGACGATAAACTGAATGAAATTCATAATGCATCTATTGATAACGGTCAAAAGAAAAAGACGAAGTCCTTAGCAGAGAAAGCAGGGCTGAATCCAAAATATACTTTTGATACTTTTGTTGTAGGCGGAAATAACAACTTCGCTCATGCAGCTTCACTGGCCGTTGCCGAATCTCCCGGTGAAGTGTACAACCCTCTCTTTTTATATGGAGGTGTTGGACTTGGAAAAACCCATTTGATGCATTCCATTGCACACTTCATTTTGGACAAGAATCCGAAGAAAAAAGTATTATATGTAACCAGTGAGACGTTCACCAACGAACTGATTGATGCCCTGAGGAATGGTAAAACAGCCGGTAATGAATCTGCCATGCTGAACTTCCGTGATAAATACAGGAACATTGATGTTCTGTTGATTGACGATATCCAGTTTATAATAGGTAAAGAAAGTACTCAGGAAGAGTTCTTCCATACTTTCAATCACCTTCATACACTTGGAAAACAGATCATAATCTCCAGTGATAAACCTCCGAAAGATATCGAGACACTGGAATCCAGACTCCGCACACGTTTTGAGTGGGGTCTCATTGCTGATATCTCATCTCCGGATTATGAGACACGTATGGCAATTCTCCAGAAGAAGATTGAACTGGATCATCTGGAAAAATATAACATTAAGAATGATGTACTGGACTATATTGCAGCCAACGTCAAATCTAACATCCGTGAGCTGGAAGGTTCTCTGAATAAACTCATTGCCCTCTATAAGCTCAACAACAATAATAATCCGATTGATATTGCTCTTGCAGCAGAAGCATTAAAAGATATTATTTCTTCTGATAATAGAAGAGAAGTTACTCCGGAACTGATACTTGATATCGTTGCGGATCATTTTGGTATCACCGTTGCTGACCTTAAAAGCAAAAAACGTGATTCGGAGATTGCCGTTCCACGTCAGATCTGTATGTATCTGATGCGTACTATGACTGATACTGCCCTGAAAGGAATTGGTGCAGTTCTTGGAGGTAAAGACCACTCTACTGTCAAATATGGAGTAGAAAAGATCGCCAAGGATATCGAATCAGATGAGATGATGGCGAATACAATCAATATAATAAAGAAGAAAATCAACCCGGCTTAGGATTTTCCATATAGTTACCCACAATTTATCCACATTATCCACATTTTTGGATACTTGTGTGGATATTATGTGGACAGTGCGTGGAAAATCCTCCGATTTATTTGGATATGGTGTGGAGAAGTGATTTTTTGTCTATTTTTCCAAAAAGCAACAAAAATGTTTTCCAAAGCAGTTCCACACATTTTCCAGTTTAATTTCACAGACTTATCAAAGCGCGAAACGCCTGAGTTTACTGGGCGCGCAGGGGTTTTCCTCTTATCCACAGCCCCTAAGGCGAATAAGGCGGAAAAAATTTATTTATTTCTATATATGCGTAACGTGGGAAAGGAGTTTTACACATATGAAAATCGTATGTAACAAATCAGACCTTGTAAAAGGAGTTAATATTGTTTCTAAAGCTGTTCCTGGAAAAACAACAATGCCAATATTGGAATGTATCTTAATTGATGCAACTACTGACATTATTAAGTTGACTGCCAACGATATGGAACTTGGCATCCAGACAGAAATTGCAGGTGAGATCATTGATCGTGGTATGATTGCCATTGACGCAAAGATTTTTTCTGAAATTGTTAGAAAACTTCCGGATAATGAAGTTTCTATAGAAACTGATGACAGACTTCAGACAACTATTGTGTGTGAAAAAGCAAAATTTGATATTTCCGGAAAACCTGGCAATGAATTTGCTTATCTTCCAATTATTGAGAAAGATGATTCTATAGCAATTTCACAGTTTACTTTGAAAGAAGTAATTCGCCAGACTATCTTTTCTATTGCTGATACAGAAAGCAACAAATTAATGACCGGAGAATTATTTGAAATAAAAGATAATGTTTTAAGAGTTGCATCTTTGGATGGACATCGAATTTCTATCCGTAAAATTGAATTGAAAAATCCAGTAAGTGATTATAAGATGGTTGTACCTGGTAAAACTTTAATTGAAATTAGCAAAATTTTATCCGGAGAAGCTGAGAGTATGGTTGAAATTTCTTATACAAATAACCATATTGTGTTTGAATTTGACAATACAATCGTTGTTTCCAGACTTATTGAAGGCGATTATTTTAAAATTGATCAGATGCTGTCCAGTGATTACGATACAAAAGTAAGAATTAACAAAAAAGAATTCTTAAATTGTATCGACCGCGCAACACTTCTCATCAAAGAAGGAGATAAAAAACCGATCATCATTGACATCCAGGATGAAATGATGGAGTTAAAAATCAAATCTCAGATTGGATCCATGAATGAAGAGATTATGATTTCCAAGGATGGAAAAGATCTTCTGATCGGATTCAATCCGAAATTCCTGATTGATGCACTGCGTGTTATTGATGATGAAGAGGTTACACTTTATCTGATGAATGCAAAAGCACCTTGCTTCATCAAGGATGAGACAGAAAGCTATATTTATCTTATCCTTCCTGTAAACTTTAATGCAAATGTATAACGAGTGCATAATTATACGAAAATACTAATATTATTCATAAAAATGCATGGATAATTATACATTTATTCATTTTTTAAAATATAAAGGAGCGACTATGGAAACAATCAAATTGCGTGATGAATTTATAAAGCTTGGGCAGGCATTAAAAGCAGCCGGTCTTGTTGAATCGGGCGTTGAGGCAAAAGAAGTCATCCAGGACGGACAGGTGTCTGTAAATGGAGAAATTGATACTCGCCGTGGAAGAAAATTATACGGCGGGGATGTTGTATCATTTGGCGGAGAAGAAATCAAAATTGAAGATTAAATCTTTGAAACTGAAAAATTTTAGAAACTACGAACTTTTGAATCTGGAATTTGATGGCAGCACCAACATTTTCTACGGGGATAATGCCCAGGGAAAGACGAATATTCTGGAGGCTGTCTATCTGTCCGGGACGACGAAGTCCCACAGAGGGAGCAAAGACCGGGATATGATCCGGTTCGGGGCAGAGGAATCACACATTGAAGTAATTGTTGAAAAACGCGGGATTCAGGATCAGATTGACATGCATCTGAAGAAGAACCGGCCGAAAGGTGTTGCTATTAATAAGATTCCGATACGCAAAGCCGGAGAATTATTTGGCATTGTAAATCTCGTATTTTTTTCACCGGAAGATCTGAACATTATAAAAAATGGTCCGGCGGGAAGAAGAAAGTTCATAGATTTAGAGCTGTCACAGCTTGATAAAGTATATTTTAATCATTTATCCAATTACAGTCGGATCGTAAATCAGAGAAATCATTTACTAAAAGACAGTGCATACCGGCAAGATGCAATGGAGACTCTGGACATCTGGGATCTCCAGCTTGTTCAGTATGGCAATGCGATCATTGCGAGGAGGAAACAATTTGTTGACGAAATGAACAAAATTGTTTCCGGAATACATAAGAAACTGACTGGCGGTAAGGAAGAAATCCGTCTGATTTACGAACCGAGTACGAAAAACATGTCTCTTGAGCAGGCTCTTGAGATGAACAGACAGCGAGATATCAGGATGAAGAGTACTTCGGTAGGGCCTCATCGAGACGACGTCTGTTTTATGGTCGGGAATCTGGACATCCGGAGATTCGGATCCCAGGGACAGCAAAGGACCGCAGCATTGTCATTGAAACTGGCAGAAATCGAGCTGGTGAAAAGAGTGATCGGAGACACACCGGTTCTGTTACTTGACGATGTGTTGTCTGAACTTGACAAACACAGGCAAAACTATTTATTAGACAGTATTCATGATATACAGACACTCATTACCTGTACAGGAGTGGATGAATTTGTAAATCATAGATTTGAAGTCAATAAAGTATTTCATGTCCAGAACGGACAAGTGATAAAGGAAAACTAGGAGGATTAGCATGGCTACAGAAAAGGTACAGCACGAATATGGCGCAGACGAAATTCAGATACTGGAAGGACTGGAAGCTGTAAGAAAGCGTCCGGGAATGTATATTGGAAGTACCTCATCAAGAGGTCTTCATCATCTGGTATATGAGATTGTTGATAATGCGGTTGATGAGGCGTTGGCAGGATTCTGTGATACCATTCACGTAACGATCAATCCGGATAATTCCGTAACTGTCACAGATAATGGACGTGGAATTCCGGTCGGAATCAACCATAAATCCGGACTTCCTGCAGTAGAAGTCGTATTTACGGTGCTTCATGCCGGTGGTAAATTCGGTGGTGGAGGATACAAAGTATCCGGAGGACTTCACGGAGTAGGTGCATCTGTTGTAAATGCACTTTCTGTATGGCTGGAAGTTGAGATCTGCCACGAAGGAAAAGTATACAAACAACGTTATGAGCGAGGCAAAGTTGTTCAGAAACTGGAAGTGATCGGAGACTGTGAGCCGGGCAAGACCGGAACAAAAGTTACATTCCTTCCGGATGGAGAGATTTTTGAGACAACGGTATTTGAATATAATATTTTACAGCAGAGATTCCGTGAGATGGCATTCCTGACAAAAGGACTGAAGATCGTACTTCGCGATGACAGACCACAAGAGCCGATTGAGAAGACTTTCCACTACGAAGGTGGAATCAAAGAATTTGTTGAGTATCTGAACCGCAGTACGACTCCGCTTTACGAGCAGATCATTTACTGTGAGGGAATCGTCAACAATGTATCTGTTGAAGTTGCAATGCAGCACAATGATTCCTACAATGAGAACAGCTACGGATTTGTAAATAATATTACGACTCCGGAAGGCGGAACTCATATTGTCGGATTTAGAAATGCGTTAACAAAGACATTTAATGATTACGCAAGAAAGAATAAACTTTTAAAAGATAATGAGCCGAACCTGACAGGTGAGGATATCCGTGAGGGACTGACTGCAATTATCAGTGTCAAGATCGAGGATCCTCAATTCGAAGGTCAGACAAAGCAGAAACTTGGAAACAGTGAGGCAAGAGGAGCAGTTGATAATGTTGTCAGTGAACAGCTTCAGATTTTCCTGGAACAGAATCCTCAGGTCGCTAAAGTAACAGTTGAGAAGTCTGTGATGGCACAGCGTGCGAGAGAGGCTGCAAGAAAAGCGAGAGATCTGACAAGAAGGAAATCAGCCCTTGATGGTATGTCACTTCCTGGTAAGCTTGCAGACTGTTCTGACAAGAATCCGGAAAAATGCGAAATCTACATCGTAGAGGGAGACTCCGCCGGTGGTTCCGCA
This sequence comes from Dorea sp. 210702-DFI.3.17, assembly GCF_020560825.1. Taxonomy (NCBI): domain Bacteria; kingdom Bacillati; phylum Bacillota; class Clostridia; order Lachnospirales; family Lachnospiraceae; genus Dorea; species Dorea sp. 210702-DFI.3.17. The sequence goes on along the minus strand of NZ_JAJCNB010000014.1, from coordinate 19,185 downwards.
AAGACAGCCAGAGACCGTGCAACACAGGCCATCCTTCCACTTCGTGGTAAGATCCTCAATGTTGAGAAGGCAAGACTAGATCGAATTTATGGAAATGCGGAGATCAAAGCCATGATCACGGCATTTGGAACCGGAATCCATGAAGACTTTGATATCAGCAAATTACGTTATCACAAGATCATCATCATGACCGATGCCGACGTGGATGGAGCACATATCAGTACACTGCTTCTGACATTTATGTACAGATTTATGCCAGATCTGATCAAAGAAGGATACGTGTATCTGGCACAGCCGCCACTTTATAAGCTCGAAAGAAATAAAAAAGTTTGGTATGCATACAGCGACGAAGAACTTGACAGCATTTTGCAGGAAGTTGGGCGTGATAACAATAATAAAATTCAGCGTTACAAAGGTCTTGGAGAGATGGATGCAGAGCAGCTTTGGGATACCACTATGGATCCGGAGCACCGCGTACTCCTTCGTGTCACAATGGATGATGAGACAGCAAGCGAGCTGGATCTCACATTTACAACACTGATGGGAGATAAGGTAGAGCCAAGACGTGAGTTCATCGAAGAAAATGCACAGTATGTACAGAATCTTGACATTTAAACCTGACATTTAAATATCAGCGAAATGTTTTCGCTTTGCAGAAAGGAAAATAGATAAATGGAAGACAATATTTTTGATAAAGTCCATGAGGTCGACCTAAAGAAAACGATGGAGACCTCCTATATCGATTATGCCATGAGTGTTATTGCTTCCCGTGCGCTTCCAGATGTAAGAGACGGATTGAAACCTGTACAGAGAAGAATTCTTTACTCCATGATCGAGCTGAACAATGGACCGGATAAACCGCACAGAAAATCAGCCCGTATCGTCGGTGATACAATGGGTAAATATCATCCGCACGGTGACAGTTCCATTTACGGAGCATTGGTTAATATGGCTCAGGAATGGTCTACCAGATATCCGCTCGTTGACGGGCATGGAAACTTCGGTTCTGTGGACGGTGACGGAGCAGCGGCTATGCGTTACACAGAGGCAAGATTGAGTAAGATTTCCATGGAACTGACTGCTGATATCAACAAAGATACGGTAGACTTCATGCCAAACTTCGATGAGACGGAGAAAGAACCGGTTGTACTTCCGGCAAGATTCCCGAACCTTCTGGTGAACGGTACATCCGGTATCGCCGTAGGTATGGCAACGAATATCCCGCCGCACAATCTTCGTGAGGTCATTGACGCAGTAGTCAGAATTATCGATAACAAGATTGCAGATAAAGACGAGACAACAATGGAAGAAATCCTTGAGATCATCAAGGGACCAGACTTCCCGACCGGTGGAGAGATTCTTGGTACAAGAGGAATCGAGGAAGCATATCGAACAGGACGTGGTAAGATTCGTGTACGTGCCGTAACGAACATTGAGACGATGCCGAATGGAAAGAGCCGCATCATTGTTACAGAGCTTCCGTACATGGTCAATAAGGCACGTCTGATCGAGAAAATCGCAGAGCTGGTACGTGACAAGAAGGTGGATGGAATCACAGACTTAAGTGATCAGTCCAGCCGTGAAGGTATGCGTATTGTCATTGAACTTCGTAAAGATGTCAATGCAAATGTATTGCTGAACCAGCTTTACAAACATACACAGCTTCAGGATACATTTGGCGTGATTATGCTGGCACTGGTCGGCAAACAGCCAAAAGTCATGAATATTTTAGAGCTTCTTGGATATTACCTGAAGCATCAGGAAGATGTTGTGACACGTCGTACAAAGTACGAACTGAACAAAGCAAAAGAAAGAGCGCATATCTTAAAAGGATTATTGATCGCGCTTGATAATATTGACGAAGTTATCCGGATCATCCGTGGTTCCAGTACGGTACAGGCTGCAAAAGCAGAACTCATGGAGAAATTCGAACTGGATGATGTTCAGGCTCAGGCTATCGTAGATATGCGTCTGCGTGCTCTGACAGGATTGGAAAGAGAGAAGCTTGAGAAAGAATATGCAGAACTTATGGCTCAGATTGAGAGACTGGAGGCAATTCTGGCAGACGAAAAATTACTTCTTGGAGTGATTCGTGAAGAAATCCTTGTCATTAAGGATAAATATGGTGATGACAGAAGAACATCCATCGGATTTGACGAGTATGACATTTCCATGGAGGATCTGATTCCGAAGGAGAATATTGTAATTACCATGACAAAACTTGGTTACATCAAGCGTATGTCTGATGATACATTTAAGGCACAGAATCGTGGCGGTAAGGGAATTAAAGGTATGCAGACTCTGGATGAAGACTATGTGGAAGAGCTATTCATGACGAATACGCACCACTACATTATGTTCTTTACGAACACCGGACGTGTCTACAGACTGAAAGGTTACGAGATTCCGGAGGCAAGCCGCACATCAAGAGGAACTGCGATCATCAACCTGCTCCAGTTAATGCCGGGCGAGAAGATTACCGCAGTAATCCCGATTGATTACTACCGCGATCAGGATTATCTGATCATGGCAACGAAGAAAGGTCTTGTGAAGAAGACTTCCCTTCGCGAGTACATGAATGTAAGAAAGACAGGACTTGCCGCAATTACACTGCGTGATGAGGATGAACTGATCGAAGTAAAATTCACAGACAACAATCAGGAAATCATTCTTGCAACGAAGTATGGTCAGTGTATCCGCTTTAATGAGACCGACGTAAGAGCAACAGGACGTAACTCCATGGGAGTACGCGGAATCAACCTTGCAGACCGAGACGAAGTGATTGGAATGCAGCTTGTGACCCAGGGACATGACCTTTTGATTGTATCTGAAAAAGGTATGGGTAAACGTACAGACATCCATGAATTTACAGCACAGAACCGTGGCGGCAAAGGAGTGAAGTGTTACAAGATCACTGAAAAGACAGGAAATGTCATCGGAATCAAGGCAGTTGACGAAGACGATGAGATTATGATCATAAACACAGACGGAATCATCATCCGTATGCTGTGTTCAGGAATCTCCGTACTCGGAAGAATCACATCCGGAGTCAAACTTATCAACCTGAAAGATAAAGAGACCGTAGCAAGTATCGCAAAAGTCAGAGACGAAGAAAAAGAAGAAGCCAAAAAGAAAGAAATCTTCGGCGAAGATGGGGTTGAAGTAGACCAGATTGATGTAGAATCACTGGCGTTAGAAAGTGACGAAGAATAAAAATAATTCTATCTGAGAAAAGAAAATTTAATAAGACTATAAAAAAATCTGCAGCTGCAGGACATGAAAATACGAGGCTGCAGATTTTTTTGTCTTGTATATCACTAAGGGACAGGGTAAAATGAAAAAAGAGATGAAAGGAGATCATTATGCGTTCAGTCGATGTAAGTATAGTTACGAGAAATATTAAAGAAATGTGTATTCAGGCGAATCATTTTCTGTCTGAGGATATGGATATAGCAATGAAAAATGCGGTGGAGACGGAGAAAGCACCGCTTGGAAAGCAGATTCTGACACAGCTTCAGGAGAATTTAAAGATTGCAGGAGAGGATATGATCCCAATCTGTCAGGATACTGGTATGGCGGTCGTGTTCATAGAAGTTGGTCAGGAGGTACACTTTGAAGGTGGAAGTCTTACGGATGCCATCAATGAGGGTGTGCGCCAGGGATATGTGGAAGGATATCTTAGAAAGTCTGTTGTAGGTGACCCGATCATCCGTGAGAATACGAAAGATAACACGCCGGCAGTTATTCACTATAACATTGTGCCGGGGGATAAAGTAAAGATTAAAGTTGCTCCGAAGGGATTTGGAAGCGAGAATATGAGCCGTGTCTTTATGCTGAAGCCTGCCGATGGGATTGAAGGTGTGAAGAATGCAATTCTGACAGCTGTTCAGGATGCGGGACCGAATGCCTGTCCGCCGATGGTAGTCGGTGTCGGAATTGGTGGTACCTTTGAAAAATGTGCTCTTATGGCAAAGGATGCCCTGACACGTGAAGTTGGCACACACTCAGACATCCAGTGGGTCAAGGATCTGGAAGAGGAGATGCTTGAGACGATCAACAAGCTTGGTATCGGACCTGGAGGTCTTGGAGGAACAACAACAGCTCTTGCGGTAAATGTTAATACATACCCGACTCACATTGCGGGACTTCCAGTAGGAATCAATATTTGCTGTCACGTCAACAGACACATTGTGAGGGAGGTATAGTCATGGAGAAGCATATAAAAGCACCAATCAGTAAAGAAGTATCCCGTAAGCTTAGAGCAGGAGATTATGTATACATTACAGGAACTATCTACACGGCGAGAGATGCCGCTCACAAGAGAATGGATGATGCTCTTAAAAATGGAGAAAATCTTCCGGTAGATATGGTTGGACAGACGATTTATTATATGGGACCATCTCCGGCGAGAGAAGGGCGTCCGATTGGTTCTGCAGGTCCGACAACTGCGAGCCGTATGGACCGTTATGCGCCGAAGCTTCTGGATCTTGGTCTCACAGCCATGATTGGAAAAGGTAAGAGAAGTAAGGAAGTACTGGACGCTGTCAAAAGAAACGGAAGTGTTTACTTTGCGGCAGTGGGAGGAGCAGGAGCGCTTCTTTCAAAATGTATTAAGACTTCTGAGGTCGTAGCTTATGATGATCTTGGAACGGAAGCTATCCGCAAGCTTTACGTGGAAGATTTCCCGGTAATCGTAGTCGCTGATTGCGAGGGCGGTTATCTGTACGAAAGTGCCATAAAGGAGTACAAGAAGATATGAAACGAATCATAATGATGGTTCTTCGGAACATTTTACTTGTTCCGTGGATGTGGGCAAAATTATGTTATCATGCATCTCACGTAGACAAATACACAGAAGAAGAACATTACCGGATGCTCCGGTTCATCACACACCGCGCTAATAAAGGTGGAAATGTGACCATAGATGCCCACGGGCTTGAGAATATCCCAGAAGAAAACGGCTTTATGTTCTTCCCAAATCATCAGGGACTTTACGATGTACTGGCACTTGTAGATGTCTGCCCGAAGCCATTTTCCGTAGTTGCAAAAAAAGAAGTGGAAAATGTGCCATTTTTAAAACAAGTTTTCAAATGTATGAAAGCATATATGATGGATCGTAATGATATCCGTCAGTCACTGCAGGTCATTGTAAATGTGACAAATGAGGTAAAGAACGGAAGAAATTATCTCATTTTCCCGGAAGGAACAAGATCTAAGATGGGAAATGAGATGCTGGAGTTTAAAGGCGGAAGCTTTAAAGCAGCAACGAAAGCAAAATGTCCGATCGTGCCGGTTGCACTGATCGATTCTTTCAAGCCATTTGACACTAACAGCATCGCACCAGTCACAGTGCAGGTACATTTTTTAAAACCGCTGTACTATGATGATTATAAAGACATGAAGACGAATGATATCGCGGAACTTGTAAGAAGTCAGATTCAGGAGACGATAAAGGCTGCAACAGAATAAAGAAAGCTGATTAAGATCCGCTTTTCCCTAAATATGACATCTTTTGGATATATAGCTATTGCATTCTTATACTCGTAACGATATTTTTCGGGGGGGGGGGTATAGGTGTAGTAGCTTTTTTATTACAAATTTTTCTATTTAGCTTGTCAGGATGTCCATTTAGCTTGCTTTTTAGCGTGGGCAGGAATTGTTTGTTATTATAAATTTAATAAATATTGATAATATGCATTAATTTATCAGATGGGTCATTCTCCCATCTGATGTGCGCTCTAAGTGAGTCTTACTATTAGATAAATCTGATATTGCCTCCGGCAGAAATGCCGAAGCATTCCTGAATGAGAGGATGAAAACAATGGGACACGAAAAAAAAGAATATTCTGCCGAAGAATTACTTCAGTTTGCGTACAAGCATAACCAGATACCGGAAATTTTATTTGCGAAAGATACAGAATGCCGTTATGTGTACACATCTGAGATAGAAAATGTAATTGACGGAGGAGAAGAAAACTCAATCATAGGAAAGACAGATATGCAGATCCAGCAGGATCCGGAGCTTGGCAAGACCTTTTTTGAACAGGACCGGGAAATCATGCGGACCGGGAAAACACTTTACTGTTATTGTGAGTTCAATGACAATGGAAAAAAAGTATATAGAGAGATAGCGAAGAACCCTGTTTACAGTAATGGAGAACTGATAGGAGTATGTGGAGTTGTCAGTGATGTAACAGAGTTAATGAGTCTGAAGAAGAAATTCGAATCATTAACTTTTTTTGATACTTTGACAGGGATGTACAACAGAAATTATTTTCTAAAATATGATTTTAATAAACTAAGCTGTCTGCCGTGCAGTTATATTATGTGTGACTGCAATGACCTGAAAGGTGTAAATGATCATCTTGGACACAGTGCCGGTGATACATATATCAAAGCGACTGCTGAGATGATAAAAAATGTTCTGCCGGAAAATGGAATCTGTGTAAGATGGGGCGGAGATGAATTTCTGCTGATCCTGCCGGACTGTGATGAAGATGCCTGTAAAAAGCTGGTAGAAGAGATGGAAGAACAGCAGAAGATAAAGAGAAAAGAAATTCCTTATATGGAGATTGCAATTGGCTGTCAGGTACGAAAGTCGCTGCATCAGGACGAAGATGAAGTCATCAAAGCTGCCGATCAGAACATGTACGAAGATAAAAAGAGAAAGAAGGCGATGGAGTGGAAGTAAAAAAAGAATATATGCCATATATGAAAGATATTTTCCAGGCATTGCCACAGACATTCTTTCTGAAGGACGCGGAAGGAAAGTACGCATTTGCAAGTAAAATATGTGAACTTGTTAATGGGGGACCGGACGGAACGCTGATCGGGAAAAAGGACAGCGACATTCAGTACGATAAGACACTTGGTAAACGCTACGAAGAGGAAGACCAGGAAATCCTAAAGACAGGAATTTCCACGCACACGATTGACATGGTTGATGTGCAGGGCGAGAAACACTACATCGAAGTCATGAAGAATCCGATCTACAATGATGACAAGGATATTATTGGAATTATCGGTATCTGTAATGATGTGACAGAACTCGTGATCATGCGGGAAAAATATGAACAGCTGAGTCTGTATGATTCACTGACCGGACTGTATAACAGAAATTATATTGTGAAATTTAATTTTGAAAATGAGACAAGTATGCCGTGCAGCTACATCGTCTGTGACTGCAATGGACTTAAGATGATCAATGACCAGTTCGGACATACAGCAGGAGACCAGCATCTGTGCAAGGTTGCCAGCATGTTAAAAGAGGCCGCCTATGAGAATTCGGTCGTGATTCGCTGGGGCGGAGATGAATTTGTAGTTGTTACCCCGGGATGCAGTGAAATCGCACATCGGAAACTGATAGATGCAATCAGAAGAACTCAGGAAAAATATATGGGAAATAATCCTTATATTGGTCTTGCAGTGGGGGGAGCAGTCAGAACATCACAACAACAGTCCGAGACTGAAATCTTAAAACTGGCAGATGAGAGAATGTATGCTGATAAAGCCTTGCAAAAGAAAAGCTTTAATAAAATTTCGTAAGACTTTGTCGGGAAAAACACAGCGTGAGGGTAAGAAACTATGAGGATTGCTATTTGTGACGATGAGACACAGATACGGGAGTTACTAAAGGACAAAATAAGCAGATATTGTTTTACGAACAATATAGAACTAAATCTTCAGACATTTGAAAATGGCGAAGAATTGTTAAAGGATGATTTTCAGACATTTGATGTATTATTTCTGGACGTGGACATGCCCGGAATTGACGAACTTGAAACTGCCAAGGAAATCAGAAAGCTGAACCGGGATATGCTCATCATATTCCTGACTGCTTACAGCGAGTTCGTATTTGAGAGTTTTAAGGTCGATGCGTTCCGCTATCTTGTGAAACCGGTTCCGAACCAGGAACTGACAGAGACACTGGATGCTATCCGGGAAAAGCTATGTGCACCGGAAGAAAATCTGAGCTTTCAGTTCCAGAACGAGAGGTACAGCATCCGTTACTCCGATATTATCTACATTGAGGGAATGCGGGATAAAATCTGGATCTACTGCAAAGATACGACCTACCGATGGCGGGGAACCTTGAAGAGTCTGAATGAGATGCTGCAGGAAAAAGGATTTTTCCAGGTCCACAGAAGCTATATCATCAACATGAACAAAATTCAAAAGTATAATTCACAGACCGTTGTAATGGAATCTGGTTATAAAGTTCCAATCAGTAAATACCGGTTGGATGATTTCAAAGAAGAATATATAAAATACTGGAGTAAGATACTATGATCTTTGACATATTGGTGTTTATTACATGCACATTTAATGTATACAGTTTGCTTTTTGTAATGAGCAATACTGAGAAAGTCACAGATATTCTCGGTCATATGAATAACAAGGCAAAGATATTTTCGGTACTGGCAATTATTGCGACAACAGAATGCATTGTGCGTCTGGGAGTTTATCTAATCTACTTCCTGATCTTTGAATATTTTTGTGTGCTGACCTGGTATGGGGTGAAGAAAAAAAGTCATCTGCAGGCAGGAATCCGGGGAATTATAAGTATTATACTGATGATTGTTGTAGAACTTACAATTATCTATCTTTATTATCACAAAGATATTGAAAATATCCAGAGGACCGGAAGAATTAATCATGAGATACAGATTGCCTGCTATCTTGGAATGGCAATGATCCAGTATCTGGTCTTTATTGGAAGAGAAATTCTTAGGATAAGTTCAGGATTCCGAAAGGGATTAGTATTTACACTGGAGCTAAAAGCGGTGACAGATATTGTCTGGCTGTACATCTGTATTGCAAGTGCCGAATTCAAGAACAGCCATGTCATGATACCTTTTCTATTCATTGCGGAGATATTGATTAATTATTGTGCTCTGCTGATTATGGTTCTTAAGATTGATGAACACACGGTAAGAGAGAAACGTGCAGATATTAATGTCAACACTTATGAATATTATCTGAACATGGAGGAGGAACACCGTCAGATCCGGAAAATGTATCACGAGATGAAGAATCAGCTCATGATCATGGAAGAAAAAGGTGAGAAAACAGAATTAAATCATGAAAAGGCAATGCAGAAAAAGCTGGATGAACTAAATAAATTTTATCATACCGGAATCCCGTCACTGGACATTCTGCTGTTTGACGGGAAGACAAAGTCGGAGGCAAGAAATATTAACTTTGAAGCGGTTATTTCTGAAGGATGCCTTTCCTTTATGGATGAGACAGATGTCAACGTAATTTTCAGTAATGCAATCATCAATGCCATAGAGGCTTGTGAAAAGATTACAGACGGACCGAAAGAGATTAAAATTAAGGCTGGAAAAAATGCAGAAGATACATTGATTTATTTTAAGAATACAGCCTGTCAGGAGAGAAAAAAAGGTTCTCTTAGTACCAATAAGAAAAACAAAAAGTTACATGGAATAGGATTAACAAGCATACAGGAATGTGCAGAAAAATATCATGGTTATGTCTCTATCATTGAAGAAGATTCAACATTCCAACTGGCAATATTATTTGGTAAGGAGTAAAGAATGAGAAAGTACATAAAAATATTATTTGTGCTTTCGACGATGTTTTTTTTCATTCACGTAAACGATGTGAATGTTTTCGCCGAGACGAATACAAATCAGAATTATGAAAGAGATTACCTGTCCAAAGTCTATAATTCAGAAAATGGGCTGGAAGGAACGACTGCCAACTGCATCTGCCCGGCTAAGGATGGATTTTTGTGGCTGGGCGGCTATACCGGACTTTACAGATATGACGGGACAGAATTCAAAAAATATCTGATGGATGACAGAGCCATTCCTGTTAATGATATTGTACAGGATGAGAATGGAACTCTCTGGATTGGAACGAATGGCGAAGGTATTTACAGCTTTGACGGCGAAAACTTTAAAGAATATAAGCTGGATCATGATGAACGTGGTTCTTCTGTAATCAACAAATTATATAAAGATTCCGAAGGAATTGTCTGGATCGGAACAAAAGCAGGGTTATTTTCCATTGATACGCGAACAGAAGAAAAGACAGTAAAAAAATATGATGAATTTTCAGAAATGCTGATTCAGGATATCAGCGAAATTGGTACAGGAGATACCATTGTCCTGGAAAAAACAGGACGTGTTTTTTGTATAGATGATGAAAATGTCCGTGAGATTTCCATCTCCGGGCTGGAAGGAGAAGGAATACCAAGATGCTGCAGTACAGATAACGGAGATACATTTTACATTGGAACAACCAGAAATCTGATATTGAAGATGTCAAATACGGGGGAAGTATTAGAAAAAATAGATGGAAACGGACTTTCATCATTCAATGAAATCCGGCAATTAGATGAGAATCAGAAATGGGTATGCAGTGATAACGGAATCGGAATTTTAAAAGATGACAAGATTGAAAAGATGGATTTTCCATTCGACGATTCCGTAGAGGAAAGCTGCGAAGATTATCAGGGAAATTACTGGTTCGTATCTTCTAGAGAAGGAATTTTACAGTTATATGAGAATCATTTTTCTGATCTGGAATCCTACTGGGGCGGAAAAAGGCGTACCGCTAATTCCATCCAGCCATATGGAGATAAAATCTATGTGGGATATGATGAAGGATTGTTTTGCTATGAAGGAAAAAATCAGGTGACTGACAATCTGGTAGAAGCATGCGGCGGGGCAAGAATCCGTCAGATTTATCTGGACCGGGAAAATAATCTCTGGGTCTCCACGTTTGAAGATGGCATCAAAGAGATGACACAAGATGGCAAAATAGTCAGTTACAATACAGAGAACAGCGGACTTGGAACAGACAAGATCCGATGCATCTGGGAAAACAGTAATCAGGAATTTCTGGTAGGAACAGAAGACGGAGCCTATATCATAGACCGTGATCATCAGATAAAACTGCTTACAGATGACAACATTTTAAGTACAAAACGTATTCTTGCGATCAAAGAAGACAATGCCGGAAAAATTTATGTTGCAACAGATGGATATGGAATCTATGAGATAGAAGATGGCAATGTAAAAAAAGTATATTCAAAGCAGGACGGTCTGTTATCCAATGTCGTAATGAAGCTTGTTCCATCAGAAAAACGAAATGGAATCTGGGCAGTTACAGGAGAAGGAATCTGTTTCATAGATGAAAATGAAAAGGTACAGAAAGTAACAGGCATTCCTGTTGCGAACAGTCTGGATATGCTTTTGAATGATGACGGCACAGCAGTGATTCTGGCAGGAAACGGATATTTTCAGCTGAATGAAAAAGATTTACTGAAAAAAGAAAACATTTCTTATATCCACTATGATAAAAAAGATGGCCTGCCGGTAGATTTTACTGCAAATGCAAGAAACACAATTCAGAATGGAATTCTCTACATGTGTGGTACAACAGGAGCTGTCAGCATTAATCTGAATGAGGAACATACGGAAAAACCGATAAAATTATATATTAACGGAGTCGTTGAAGATGGAAAGGACATTTCCTGTAACGGAAACGAAGTTGTGTTATCATCAGGTGCCCACAGAGTCAATATTGATGTGAAAATGATTAATTTTGTCCATCAGAATGTGTACGCCGGATATTTTCTGAAAGGTATGGATAAAGAAGAGACATTTCAGAAGAATGAGGATATGACCGATATCAGTTACACGAATCTGGAAGGCGGACATTATACTTATCATTATAAAGTTTATGACGGTGAGACGGATAAATGTCTTGTGAAATTATCGGTACCGATTCGAAAAAATTACAGATTCTGGGAGGAACCAAGAGCAAGGGCACTTGGATATCTGCTGGGCTTTGGTGTATTTGTATTATTATTTATACTGCTGCTTGGTCTGAGAGAAAAACGAATGGACAGACATTATCAGATCAAATATCTGAAAGAAAAAGAAGATGAGATTTCGAAGCTTGCATACAGGGATCTTGTAACGGGAGTTTATAACCGCAATTTCTTTGAGATGGAAAAAGAAAAATTAGATGTGACAGAAGTTTACGCTGTTTTGTCTGTCAGCATCAATCATATGGTCTATTTTAAAAGCAAATATGGAATCTTCTTTACAGAAAACATTTTCCGAAAGGGTGTAGAAGTTATGCAGCAGTGCACAAAAGAAGATATAAAAATCTTCCGTGTATCGGAAAATATCTTTTATTACTGGATTAAGAAACCGGTACAACTGGAAACTTACATACAGGAGATGAAAGAGTCGTTCCAGAAAAAAGGTGAAGAAGAAGGCATGCCGTTTTCATTTTCCATCGGTGCAATTTACAATAACACAATTGGAAAAGAGAATATCGACGAGCTGATTGACCGATGCGGCAAGATGCGTCTGCTGGATGAGAAGAATGCGGAGGCGAAATTCATCGAAGGAAAGGTGAAAATGTTGTAAAAAATTGTATTTTATTAAAAACATGACCATTTTTAGAATATTTTTGGAAAAAAGTGAGCCTTTTTGGTGTATCATACCGTCGTAATAAATGAAAAGAATGATAAAAGGTGATCATTATGACAGATCGGGAATTTAAGAGATTAAAAAGAGCAGATTTAATTGAGATTATCTATCAGCTTCAGACTGAATTAGAAGAGACAAAAAAGCAATTAGAAGACAGAAACATTAAGATAGCAGCTGCGGGATCTATTGCAGATGCCGCAGTGGCAGTCAATCAACTGATGGAGACCGCACAACAGACCGCAGATCAGTATGTGGAATCTGTAAAGAACAGTGCGGAGGAGGCAAAAGCAGAAGCGAAAGCCGAGGCAGCCAAGATTACAGAAGAAGCAAAAGCCGAGGCGGCCAAGATTACAGAAGAGGCGAAAGCCGAAGCAGCTAAGATTACAGAAGAGGCGAAAGCTGAGGCAGCTAAGATTACAGAAGAAGCAAAGGCAGAAGTTAAGATAGAAGAGACCGCACAGGAAGATGCGGAAGTGAAGACAGAAGGAGAATAACAGGTACCATGTCAATCGGACAGCACAAAGAAGTTGCAATTCCATCTCTCGAGCAGGTAAAGCGGGAAAGGGAAAAGTTAAAATACCAAAAAGAATATCGCCGGACAATCAAGCATGTCCTCGGAGTACTTCTTGTGGCTGCGGCAGTATCTGTATTACTGGCAACTGTGTTCTTTCCAATCCTTCGGGTATCGGGAGTCAGTATGGAGCCGACGCTTGAGGACGGACAGGTCATTGTACTTGAAAAATCAGGAAAGTTTAAAACCGGAGATCTGATCGGATTCTATTATCAGAATAAGATTCTGTTAAAGAGAGTCATCGGACAGGCCGGAGATTATATAGACATTGATGCAGACGGGAATGTCTATGTCAATGATGAAAAGCTGGACGAGCCTTATCTGAAAGATCAGGCACTGGGAGAATGTGATATCAATCTTCCATATCAGGTTCCGGATGGCAAGATATTTGTCATGGGGGATCATCGTTCAAAATCCATTGACAGCCGAAGCAAATTAGTTGGCTGCGTATCAGATGAGCAAGTAGTCGGCAGAGTCGTATTCCGACTTTGGCCGTTAAAAAGTATAGGATTCCTTAAGTAGTGAAAAGAGGGAGAATTATGCGAGATATATTTAAGAATTACGAGGAAGAAAAAATAAATAAAAAGAAGAGGAGAAGGACCGTAAAAGCTGTGACGGCAATCGGTGCTCTGGCAGTTGCCGGAGTCGTGATGTGGCAGATGATACTTCCGGGTATCGCAATGCAGAATACGCCACATTGCGGAAAAGAAGAACATACACATACCGATGCCTGTTATACAAATCAGCTGACATGTGGTAAAGAAGAGACTGGCGGACATCAGCATACCGATGCCTGTTATAAGACCGAGCGCGTTTTAAGTTGCGGCCAGGAAGAAAGCGCGACACATCAGCATACAGACGCCTGCTATACAGAACAGAAAGTACTTGTATGCGGCCAGCAGGAAAAGGCAGCACACCATCACAGCAGTGCCTGCTACACAAAACAGCTGACATGTGGAAAAGAAGAACATACACATACCGATGCATGTTACAGTGACCCGACAGCAGATGTAGAGTACGAAGATACATGGAAGCGTACCTTTGCAAATGTAAAACTTGGCGATGACTGGGGCGATAATGTAGCAGCAATCGCAAAGACCCAGGTCGGATATCACGAAAGCGAGAAGAACTACAATGTTGTAGAGAACAATGAGCATAAAGGTTACACCCGTTACGGCAACTGGGCCGGCGGTACCAACATTTATGGCAACTGGGACACCACATTCGCAGAATTCTGTATCCACTACGCACAGATTCCGGATACCGCATTCCCGATGAATGCTGATATTGACCAGTGGATTAAATCTCTTCAGGACAATGACCTGTATGTCGATAAAAATTCTGAAGATTATCAGGCCGGTGATCTGATTTTCTTCCAGAAGAAAAATCAGGAGACTGAAAAGCAGATTGGAATTATCGAAAAAGTCGAAGAAAAGAACGGTAAGACATACATCAGCGTCATCGAAGGAAACTGTGAGAACCAAGTCAAGAAAAATGAATACACATCCGATGATGAGAACATTCTCGGATACGGTCTTATCTGCAAAGCACAGATGAAATACAAAGCTGCACAGATGACCCAGGATGATGAAAATGCGAGCGAAGATACAGCAACAGCGGATGCAGACACACAGCAGGAAGCACAGGTACAGAGTGCTGAGAATGCAGAAAATACGCAGGCCGTATTCTACAATGATGATGTGAATGGTGCAGAAAGTAAAAGCATTGATCAGGGCACAACTGTAAGTGTTGCACCGAAAGTCGATCAACCTGCAAGGAATGGTGAAATACAGTATGTAACAGTCCAGGTCACAGATTCAAGTCCAAATGAACAAGGCGATGCACAGGTCAAATTGGAAATCAGTGAATTACCGGAAGGTGTGACAATTGCCGGATTTGAAAACGGAAAAATGTCTGTTCAGATAACAACGAAGGACAATAAAGGCGCCACCAGAGAAGCAACCTTAACTTATAACGAGAAGACAAAGAAATATTATATAGAATTGAATCTACCACATGGTGCAACTTCCAACTTTGACATTCAGTTCAATTCGAAGAATGGAACTATGAGTAAGGAAAATACAGTGACCATCACACCATCAATTGTGAATAAAAGTGAGAATGATCAGGAAAGTGATCCGATAGATATAAAATGGAAAGGAGAACATGGATGGACGGATGTAAGAAAGAATGCTGATAGGGACAAGGTTGCAGTTGATGAGAATAGCAATACTCTAATTGGAGATGTTACTTATACAATTCAGGCAGAACCTCTGAATAGAGATTCTACAGGAAAGATATGGACAGAGGAAGTCAAGTTAAATGATAAGCTGACATTGCCGAATGGAATCAAATTTCCTGAGGGTGCAAAGATAAGTGATGATGGAACGAAAGTAGTATATAACGGGAAAACTATTTTTGAATTTACAGATTCACAAGGCGGAACGGTAAAATTCACGAATTTAACAAGTAATTCCGTAGATTGTGAAGTAGTAGTTCCAAATAAAAATAAAAAAGATGGTGTGTTGACTGGAGAACAGGATAGTCTTTATGTAAAAGCCAAATTAGATGTATCCCAACTAGTACTTGCGGATAATTATGCAGCTTCTGGTGCAACAACATTCGAAAATGATAAAATTACTAATCATGTTGATTTTGAATCAATACCATGTAAGGATTATAACCACTCAAAATCAGAAGCAGAAAAAGTAATTACTCCATCAGCTGAACAGAAAACAGATATAACAAAAACGGCAGTTGATGAGAAGGGTAACGAGATATCAGAGATAAAAGCCGGAGAAAAATTCACATACAAAATCAATGTAAAGAATACCGGAAGCATCAATGTTAAAGCAGATGATCCTAAAAATGTTGTGACAGATATATTACCACCATACGTAGAGATTACAAAGGAACAGCTTGAAAAATGGAATGGTAATCCGACTTATGACGAGTCGACAAGAACCATTACCTGGAAACCGGGAGCATTAAAAGCAGGGGAAGAACAGACTTTAAATGTAGAAGTGAAAGCCAAGGATGCTGAGAGCCTGAAAGGGGTATCAAGTATAACGAACACGGCACACTATTACGACAAGGATGCGTCAAATACTATCAAATACAAAGCTCCGAATATTGAAATCGAAAAGAGCAATGATACTAATGGAACAGTTAAGAATGGTGACGAGATTACATATACAGTTACGATTGAAAACAAAGAAGATACAGAATCAATTGAACAGATTATTACAGACCAGTTACCGGCAGGATTAGTATTTGAGAAAGTTTTGGATAAGGATGGAAAAGAGGTAACAGCTAATAATAGTTATCAGGTAAAATCAACAAATGAAAATGGTAGTCATGACGTTTCCAACTGGTCGGTCAATGGACAGACACTCACCTGGAATTTAGGAAAGTTGAAAGCGCATGAAAAAGTTACTTTAACGTATGTATGTAAGGTAAATACAGATAATGCTGACGGTTCTCTGACAAAGTTATCCAATATAGCAAGTAACGGAGACAAGAGCAGTCCTTCCTCAGATGTTAAGGTAGATTATCCGATAGATGTTGATAAAAAAGTCAAAGATGGCGATAAGTGGACAGACGGAAATGGTACATACAACATAGGAGAGGACATAGAGTATTCGGTCAAAGTAACAAATGCCAGTGGAAGTGCTGCCAGCAACAAGACCGACTTAAAAATAACAGATACACTTCCGGCAGGAATGGTTCCGTCCTATACATTGTATAAGGATGCAAACTGTACCCAGGAGTTAGGAAAAACATTTGAAGAGCTTGCAACAACATGGGGCAATTCAGGAAGTGGAATCGGTGAAGGATATGAGGGCGTTGGATATATCAAAATCGGTGAAGATGTCGTTCAGGTTACGAGACAACATAATGGAGGAAAAGCATACAACACATTTACATTGACCTGGAACATTGGAAGTATCCCGGCTGGACAGTCCGTAGAAAAGAACTATAAAGTCAAATTACTTGATAAAGTGATTGAAGGGGGATACACCAATAAAGTTTCCGTGGATGGTAGAACCAAGGAAGTAACAATCTACGGAAAGGATGATTCAAAATCAGCGAAAGTTGATTTGAAGAAGAGCGTATGGACGATTTATGACGGATCAAATAATCAGGACTTCCTTAACAGTAAATCAATCTTCCAGCAAAGCGATGCACAAAAGGATGGATTATATGTTGTTTATAATATCAGCGTTATCAATACAGGAGACACGACAGTTAATATCAAAGATCTGACAGATTATATGACAGACGGTCTGACATATTATGGATTTAAAGAAACAACGTATGGTTTGTATAAATCGGTAATAGAAAACAACTGGAAAAATAATCAGGAAATATATACAACGAATAGTAATGTACCAGGTTGGGTTGATTTGTCTGGCTCGATATTACAAAATCAAGTAAAAAAAAAAAAGTAAAAGTTAGTGGAGATAATAAAAATGTTCAATATCAGATTGGAGGAGATACAGGATACAACTTAGAAGCCGGAAAAGCAATTTCATTCTTTGTCATGTGTAAGGTAGATAAAGATGCACAACTGGATGTGCCACTTACCAATACAGCAGATTTGACAGTAGATAAAAATGTCCAATATCAGAAATACAAAGATATCAAGATGAAAGGGACAAAGGACGATACGCAGCAAAATCTCGGAACTACAACCGATAAAGAAGAAGGAAATAACAGAATTTTATCATCATCCGTAACGGTGAAACCTCAGAATATCATTGTTCCGGGAATTACAAAAGAGGCAATCTCCTATATCCCGGCCGGTGAAACAACGGAGGTACCGATTAAAGATAAAGATAATATCCAGCCGAATGTTACTGTGAAATGGAGAGTTCGCCTGTACAATGACGGAACAGTACCTATCAGTGGATATACGATCAGTGATACCGTGGAGAAATCTTTCCATATCATCACACAAGAGGAAGCAAACGCAATTGGAAAATCCAATCCATTTACTTTGGAAGTATATCCTCAAAAATGGGATGGAACAACATCAAAAAATATAAGCGAAGATATCTGGAATAATATTGAGACAACAAAAAAGAGCAATTCATTCGAAATATCTATTCCAAGTGGTACCTGTGAGATTCCGGCGGGCGGATATGCAGATGTAATCATTTATACAAAGAATAATGAATTTGTAAACAGTATATACAAGAATTCAGCTACATTTGTTCCAAATGATTCTTTTGATGCAAACCAAGTAAAACATGGTGAGTTGATAACAGACAGCGATGGAAAGAGTGGTGTCAAGGCAGAAGATAGCGTGTATGCTATGGGAAGCTTTGGTTCTTATTCTTGGAAGACCATACAGGAAAAGGATAATCCAGATAATGCAGGATATGGATATAAGGCTTCGGAAGGTCAGAACTATATTACAGTAGATAGCAGTGGAAAACGAGTCATTTACACAAACAATATTGATAATACAAGTACAGGTAGTTTCCAAAACATAGCAGTCGTTGATCTTATGCCGCATGTAGGTGATACAGGAGTGATTAACCAGTCTCAGCAAAGAGACAGTCAGTATACCGTTTCTTATGCAGGTGGATTAAAGCTTTATGATGTTACAGACCAGACATCTGAGAAGGTTGAACTTACATCGGATAAATATGTGATTCAGTTCTCTTCCAAGACAAGCTTTAATGAGCAGGAAGATTTTGTAAACAGAGAATCCAATGACTGGCATACCGAGTGGCAGGAGGGAGACCGGTCATTCAGAATATTGATGAGTGAAGATTATGTACTTCCTAGTGGTCACACACTTGTAATTGAATATGAAGGTCAGATTGAAGGAGACGCAAATCCTGGCGCTATTGCATGGAACAGTTTTGGTTATCGTTACAGTGCGAAGGATAGCAACGGAAATACTAAAAATCTGATGCCTGAACCGCCAAAAGTAGGATCAAAGATAAAACCAGAATCAACCATTGAAAAAATTGTTGTAGATAATGATGGCAACAGACTTGAAGCTGATACAAGCAAAAAGTACAAAGTCAGCATTTATACAGGTGACAGCACGAATGGCAACGATTTGCTCAAAGAAATCGTTAAGGAAAGAATCGAAGGTGGTGCAAACGAAAAAGCAGTATTGAGACT
>NZ_JAJCNB010000134.1:0-248 GCF_020560825.1 Dorea sp. 210702-DFI.3.17 | reverse complement strand
GGCACATTAACGCCCTATGGCACGTAACGCCAACCTTTTGCGGTAGCGGCTTCTGCTAGAATCCGCAATAATTTTACAGTTTGATCGCGCTAAATACTGCTTCACCACAAGGAATGCAAATGAAGAAATTGCTCCCCATTCTTATCGGCCTGAGCCTTTCTGGGTTCAGTTCGTTGAGCCAGGCCGAGAACCTGATGCAAGTTTATCAGCAAGCACGCCTTAGTAACCCGGAATTGCGTAAGTCTGCC
>NZ_JAJCNB010000133.1:0-250 GCF_020560825.1 Dorea sp. 210702-DFI.3.17 | reverse complement strand
AGATGAAATAGCTTGGGCTATGGACGATCTTATGGAAGGTGGAATTATGTGGCTTGACTTTGAAAATCATCGCACTGTGATGGAAGACGGTCTGGAATGTTGTGTTATATCCGCTGTCTGGAACCCTAACAAATTTGATGGGGAATTGGATATTTCTTAGTTCGCAAAAATTGCAAGTTCTATTATGAAAAGGAGGTAATCGCTTTATGGCTACTAAGAGTAAATTGATTAAAGTTCTTGGTCTGGCTGC
>NZ_JAJCNB010000132.1:0-251 GCF_020560825.1 Dorea sp. 210702-DFI.3.17 | reverse complement strand
GTTCCTTGCTCGGACCGTATTGTTTCAGGCCTTCCTGACATTCCGTTTCAAAAAAGTAATTGGTACAGTCATAGTACAGGACTCCGGTCTGCCGTTTGACCAGCCGCCGGCTTGCTTCATACAGTTCCGCCTGGATGGAATCGGATTCGTTTGCAATGACAGACAGGGCACGATAAATCTGATGCAGTTCAAAAGCCGGTGGTTCGAGCAAATCGGAGGACTGCTCATAGCAGGAGAGTTTTGAAGACGGA
>NZ_JAJCNB010000131.1:0-252 GCF_020560825.1 Dorea sp. 210702-DFI.3.17 | reverse complement strand
CTATAACCTTGTCCTTTGCATTGATTCTTCCGGATGAAGCATTCCTATATTATAGCCAGGGAATGTATGATACCTATGTCAATGCGGTGCTCAGTGAGCAGGCTCTGGATGGAAATAGCCTTATGACTGCATATTTGGATTTGAACGAGAAGCTGGACGAAACTGGCATTGAATATGAAAGCTATCTTCAGAATATAGGTCGTCAGCTTTTCTACACCATAGCATCCAGTTATATTACCCTCTATCTTGCGA
>NZ_JAJCNB010000130.1:0-252 GCF_020560825.1 Dorea sp. 210702-DFI.3.17 | reverse complement strand
CTATAACCTTGTCCTTTGCATTGATTCTTCCGGATGAAGCATTCCTATATTATAGTCAGGGAATGTATGATACCTATGTCAATGCGGTGCTCAGTGAGCAAGCTCTGAATGGAAATAGCCTTATGACTGCATATTTGGATTTGAACGAGAAGCTGGACGAAATTGACATTGAATATGAAAGCTATCTTCAGAATATGGGTCGTCAGCTTTTCTACACCATAGCATCCAGTTATATTACCCTCTATCTTGCGA
>NZ_JAJCNB010000129.1:0-254 GCF_020560825.1 Dorea sp. 210702-DFI.3.17 | reverse complement strand
GGTAAAGGTAGACCAGGTTGGCACATTGAATGTTCAGTAATGGCTTATCATGAACTAGGGTCTACAATAGATATTCACGCAGGTGGTTCAGATTTACAATTTCCGCATCATGAAAATGAAATTGCTCAATCAGAGGCTCATAATCATGCACCTTTCGCAAATTATTGGATGCATAATGGTTTTATTAATATTGATAATGAGAAAATGAGTAAGTCTCTAGGAAATTTCATTTTAGTTCACGATATCATTAAAGA
>NZ_JAJCNB010000128.1:0-254 GCF_020560825.1 Dorea sp. 210702-DFI.3.17 | reverse complement strand
AGGTGATCAAAGCGGGTATCGGCGAAGGTAGTATCCGTACATGTTTCTGCACGGGGGTTCTTCCCGTCACGATGGACGATTTGACAAGCGGATATAATATAGCGGAGATCCTGACCTTGCATCCGAGGTTTCTGGATATGCTTGGTTTTACGTATGAGGAAGCGAGCGCTTATCTTCGTTATGTCCTTGACAAATACGGCACGGGGCAGGACTCTTTTGAGGAACTTTGGCAACTGATCGTGAACAACTACGAC
>NZ_JAJCNB010000127.1:0-254 GCF_020560825.1 Dorea sp. 210702-DFI.3.17 | reverse complement strand
GCAGTTGAGGCAGGCGGAATTCGTGGTGTAGCGGTGAAATGCTTAGATATCACGAAGAACTCCGATTGCGAAGGCAGCCTGCTAAGCTGCAACTGACATTGAGGCTCGAAAGTGTGGGTATCAAACAGGATTAGATACCCTGGTAGTCCACACGGTAAACGATGAATACTCGCTGTTTGCGATATACGGCAAGCGGCCAAGCGAAAGCGTTAAGTATTCCACCTGGGGAGTACGCCGGCAACGGTGAAACTCAA
>NZ_JAJCNB010000126.1:0-254 GCF_020560825.1 Dorea sp. 210702-DFI.3.17 | reverse complement strand
CATTTTCAATTCTCAATTTATTCTGCTATCCCATCTTACTTATTTTTTTGAGCTTGTCCTCGTCTATCAACTTGATCTTTCGACCGTCGATTGCAATAATACGCTCAGCTACAAATGTAGACAATGTACGGATTGCATTAGATGTCGTCATATTCGAAAGATTAGCCAAATCTTCTCGAGAAAGATAGATACTCAATGTCGCTCCATCTTCCTCCAAACCATAACTGTCTTTCAGGAATAACAAAGATTCCGCC
>NZ_JAJCNB010000013.1:0-63765 GCF_020560825.1 Dorea sp. 210702-DFI.3.17 | reverse complement strand
ATATCAATCTTTTTCTCATCAGATTAGATTATCCGAGTTTTCGGACAGTCTCCCCTTTTATATAATATTATATACAAAAGCAGCTTGTTGTCAACATATATATATATGAATTATTTTGGCTAACTGATAGAACTATGTAGACATATCCAAGAAGAAAGGGGAACAGTAAAATGTAAGAGGGTGAATAACTATGGCAAAAAGACCAGTACCAAAATACGACTTCAAGGCTTTTGGGGCAGCGATAAAGGCAGCGCGTGAAGGACGCAAGGAAAGCCGCAAGAAAGTAGGCGACGAAATGTTTATCTCGCCGCGCTACCTTGCGAACATTGAGAACAAGGGGCAGCACCCAAGTTTACAGATATTCTTTGAGCTGATACAGCGTTACCATATATCCGTATCTCATTACTTCCAGCTTTGGCACGACTATTGAAAATTGATATGAATGAATTGTTTTCGTTTCATGAAGAATTGACAGAAAAAGAGATTGGACAATTTGTGAATGAACTTTCGGAAGTTTCATTGGACAGCTTTACAGAGGCTTTCGAGATGGCATCTCGTAAAATACAGGAGTATCCTCATTGCGACTTATTAATATATACGATCGCAACCGTTCTGAACGGATCTTTGACTTTGTCAGATCTTAATGACGAAGAACGAATGGAATATAATACAGCTATTATTGAGTGGCTGGAACGAACAGCAGATAGTCAGGATGAAAGAGTGAGAAATTCAAGCGTTTTTATACTTGCAACAAAATATGTCCAAATGGAGAAATATGAAGAAGCAAATGCCCTTTTGAAAAAAATTCCTGATACTGTAATTGATGCAACGATTATGAAAACAAGTGTATTAGCACATCAGGAAGGAACAGATACTGCTGCATTATTCTTAGAAGGGAAATTGCTACAGGCAGTTATCAATATCCAAAGCTACTTGTATAAGTTAATAGAAATGGAAGAAGAGACAGGAAATCATGATAAAGCAGAGAAAATTGCTGAGATTACAGATCACATGATATCATTGTTTGGACTATGGAATTATGGCAACACAGTTCCATATCTGCTGATTGCTGGATATCGAAAAGATGTAGAAAAATGTATCCAGTTAATTAAGCGATTATTAAGTGAATCACAGAAGCCTTGGAATATGACACAATCCCCTTTGTATTACAGGTATGAAGATACTGCACAGGGAAAAGCTTTTTCGGGACTTGGAAAAAATTTTGTTCGTGAATTGTATTCGGAAATTGAAAATAAGAAAGAGTATGAATTCTTGAGGGGGAATAAGGAACTCGAATCAATTTTTGAGGAACACTTGAAATAGGTTGTAAAAATGTATGGAAATAGATGTAGTTGAGAAAGAAGAAAATTTTTGACATTTCCACAGATGCGTGCTAATATGATTATAGAAAAAGAGTGCTACCGATAGACGGTTAGTCCACATACTTATTGATTACAAAAATAACCGTTCAGTTTGCAGGCTGGGGCGGTTATTTTTGTGGTTTATGATTATCTTTGCCTAATGTATATCCGATACTAAAGCAGGTTAAGCCGAAGCTCACTACTGCTATGAAGTCCACAATACTCATTGGCTTAGCCCTCCTTTCCACTGGATTCCTTTACAGGTTTCTATGTAATCAGAGGGTCACAGTCCCTCTGGAGAAGGACTAACCGCCTACCGTTATGGTAGCACCCATGTTTCGATTATAACAGTTAAAAATTACCGGTGCAATATAAAGTTGGTAGAGAAGTATCTAGTATCTACAGAAGAGAATCGGTTTGAGTATTCTCCGGTGCCAAAACGGTGCCAAGAAATCAGGCAAATCAAAATAGGTGGTGCAATTCAGCTGTTTTTCACTGTATTTTGGAGAGAAAACCATAAAAAATATGAGATAAAACGGGATTAAAGTATCGTGAAGGTGGACGTACTGTAGGATCAGGACGTGTTGCTACAATCATCGAGTAATACAATCTGAATATAGATTTGTTATCGCAAGATAACGTTGTGTCCAAACGTAAGATACCCGTAGAACTTCGGTTCTACGGGTTTTTCTGTTGCCTGGAAATGTACAAAAGAGTGGAAAAGAATAACGAACAGTATAGAAAAACGGTTGCCGGGAGAGTGTCCTGACAACCGTTTGTGATAACAGAATGATAACAAAATATATAATTTTCGCAAATATGATAACAGATAAAGTGGATTTATCCACAAATCAGAGATTTGCCTGTGGATTAAGTCAGATCATATGTCTTGATCTCATTACCTTCAGTGCCCTTTTTAACGATGGTATGACAACCTATCGTAGTTCCCATAGCACGCAGTTTCCATTCTTCTTGGGTAGCGTTCAGCTTATCCAATTCTTCCTGTCTTTTATCTTCATTTTCGATAGCTAATATTTCAGCTTTTTCCTTTTCATAGACATTTTTAAATTGACACCATTTCCTGAAAAAGTCCTGCATTGTAGGATTATCGAACGTCAGTGAAACCTTCTGATCAGGTGTTTCTGCAAGTGAGAGGTTCACTGAATCATCAATAGAAAACAACAGAGAGAGTACATCTCCGACTGTTTCAATATTAAAATCCAGAAAAACACTTACATTTAATCCCAATGCAGTTGCTATCTTTTCTAACTGATCTGGTTTTGGATTCCGGATTCCCAGTTCATATTTTCTGATCGTACCTACGTTAATGCCGGACAGCTCGGCTAATTGTATCTGACTGTATCCTCTGAATTCCCGGAATGCCCGGATTTTCTTACCTACCATAATGTGCTGCCTCCTTAATAATATTTGTGCTTCTATTCTAGCACAAAAGTGAATGATACAAAAGAGTGAGATTTAATAAATTGCTGATACGCAAGAAATATGTATGGAATGGAAAAAATAAATTCGCAAATGTTTATTGACAAATTCACAAAAGTGAATTATTATAAGAGAACAATAAAAGAGTCACAAAAGTGACTGGAAAGGAGGACGATATGAGAACTAATTATATGATGACTGTTGATGATGTCATGGAAGAATTAGGCGTGAAACGCAGTAAAGCATATTCTATTCTAAAGCAGCTCAATGATGAACTGGCAAAGGAAGGATATGTGGCAGTTCGTGGAAAGATTCCACGTCCCTACTGGGAAACAAAATTTTATGGATGCTCTCAGAGAGCAGTATGAAGGAGGGTTTAAGATGTCAGCTTACAAAGACAAAACACAGGGAACCTGGTATGTGAGCTTCCGTTATATTGACTGGACAGGAAAGAAAACGCAGAAGTTGAAAAGAGGGTTCAAGACAAAGAAAGAAGCATTGAATTATGAAAAGGAATTCATAAGAAAGACTGCGGCGGATATGAAAATGGAGATGAACAGTTTTATTTCAGTTTATTTTGAAGATAAAAAGAATGAACTGAAAGAAAATTCAATCCGTAATAAGCAGCACATGATGAACAAACACATTGTTCCGTATTTTGGAACAAGAAAAATGAATGAAATTACACCGGCAGAGATTATCCAGTGGCAGAATGCCATTCAGGAAAAAGGATACAGCAAGACTTATGAGCGTATGATCCAGAATCAGTTAAATGCACTGTTTAATCATGCACAGAAAATTTACAATCTGAAGGAAAATCCATGTAAGAAAGTAAAAAAGATGGGGAAATCGGATGCAAATAAGCTGGAATTCTGGACGAAAGCAGAATATGACAGATTTATCGCCGGGGTTGAGCCGGGGAGTGAGGATTATCTGATATTTGAAATTCTGTTCTGGACAGGAATCAGGGAAGGAGAGCTTCTGGCATTGAATCTTTCGGACTTTGATATGAGTGGTAATCTCCTGCATATCAATAAGACTTATAACCGGATCAGGAAAAGAGATGTGATCGATACTCCAAAAACAGAGAATTCAGTCCGTACCATTGATATTCCGAATTTTCTTAAGGAAGAGGTGAAGAAGTATGCGAAAAAACATTATGGATTTCCGGAAGATCAGAGGTTGTTTCCGATTGTAGCGAGAACACTGCAGAAACGTCTCAAGAAATATGAAGCATTGACTGGTGTAAAACCAATCAGAGTGCATGATATCCGGCACAGTCATGTGGCATATCTAATCTATCAGGGAGTAGAACCACTGATTATCAAGGAAAGGCTGGGACACAAAGATATTCAGATGACACTGAATACTTATGGGCATCTGTACCCATCACAGCAGAAAAAAGTAGCAGAGATGCTGGACAACAAACGTTAATACGGAGGAAGACGCAAATGAAAACAAAGAAAGTAGTCGGAAAAATATTTGATGTAATTAACTACAGTAAAAAGTTGAAAATAAGTTCCATTTTAGCAGATCGGGATTCAGATTATGTGATTCTTCTTGAATTAGAGGATGGGAGCAAATTTGAAATCATTATTATTCCTACAAGGAGATTTGTGTAAGGAGTAAAAGCTATGACTACTGACAGACAAAAAGAAAAAGCCCAGACAAAATATCTGAGCAAGTTCTCTGATAATCAGATTCACTGATATACCATCTTGGCAGATTCAGTATATCACGAATTGAAAGATACAACAATTCCCGAATGTCTGTTCATCAGAGACTTGCCCGGAGGGGCAGGAGGTAGAAGTGATATTATTTGAACAGGTTAAAGGATGTGTGACAGCGAGACAGGCTGCAGAGCATTACGGGATTAAAGTAAAGGGAAATGGAATGGCATGTTGTCCGTTTCATAAAGACCGACACCCAAGTATGAAGGCAGATAAAATCTATCATTGCTTTGCATGTGGAGTGGGTGGTGATGCAATAGATTTTACAGCAAGGTTATTTGGAATATCACAGTATGAAGCTGCGAAAAAGCTGATAGAAGATTTTGGACTGGATATAAAAGTCGAAGACAGAAACAAATACAAAAGGACGCACCAAAGCAGGAATACTTTGATATCAAAGAAACCTAAAGTTGTGATGATCAGAGAAAAACTGGAGCAGTGGTTGAAACTTGCAACAGACGTGCTGATCAGATATCTGAAATGGATTCAGTTCTGGAAAGAGTTTTACAGACCAGAACCAGAAGAAGAGTGGCATGAATTGTTTACGGAGGCATTGGCAAATGAAAGAAAGATAAATGACTATCTGGACGTGCTGATGTTTGGAGCAGGAGAAGAAATTGTAGAGTTTTTCAAGATGAAGAGGAAGGAGGTTGAGAGAATTGAAGAAAGAATTAACGAATATCAGCGAGAAGTCATTGATGGAATTAGAAGATATTGTGAACGAGGAGATGCTTACAACAGAAGATGTCAATAATATGCTGGAGCATACGGATAAGGGAAGAACAAAGCAGACAATCAGAAATTGTGTAACCGCACTTCAAAATGATCCAGTGCTGAAAAAAGCAATTAAGAGGAATGAACTTTCCGGAAGAATGGACATTGTGAAAGAGGTGCCTTGGGAACGGAGAAGCGAGAGCCTCACAGTGACAGATACGGACGATAGTAATCTAAAGATGTATCTGGAAGATAATTATGAGATTACTAGTGAACGAGTAATAAAAAAAGGAGTAGATATTGTTTCCAATGAAAATAAGTATCATCCGATTCGAGATTATCTGGAGAGCCTAATGTGGGATGGCGTTCCACGTATTGAGAATTTACTTCCACGGTTTCTTGGAGCTGAAAAGAACAGTTATACGACTGGCGTGATGAAAATGCATATGCTGGCAGCAATATCCAGGATATATGAACCAGGAATAAAGTATGATATTATGCTTTGCCTGGTAGGAAGTCAGGGAGCTGGAAAATCTACATTTTTTAAATATCTGGCAATAAATGACGATTGGTTCAGTGACAATCTGGATCACCTGGATGATGAAAATATTTATCGGAAATTACAGAACCATTGGATTATAGAGATGGGAGAAATGAAAGCAACTGTTACTGCAAAGAACATTGAACAGATAAAATCGTTTCTAAGCAGACAGAAAGAAACTTACAAAGTTCCTTATGAGGTTTATCCAGAGGACAGACCACGACAGTGTGTATTTTGTGGAACATCGAATGACCTAAATTTTCTTCCATTGGATAGAACCGGAAACAGGAGATTTGCCCCAGTTATGACAGATATAACAAAAGCAAAAGTTCATATTCTAGACAATGAAGAAGAGAGCAGAGCTTATATTGTACAGGCATGGGCAGAGGCTATGGTGCTTTATCAACAGGGAAATGTATACCTCAGTTTTACAAAAGAGATTGAGGAAGAAGCGAAGAAACTGCAGAAAGAATTTATGCCGGAAGATACAAATGCAGGAATTATCCAGGCGTTTCTTGATGACTATGAAGACGATTATGTATGTACAAAGCTTTTGTTTGATGATGCACTGCATCGGACAGGTGAGATGAAACAATGGGAAAGCAAAGAAATCGCAAATATTATGAATAATGCAATAGAAGGATGGAAACAACACGGTACTCACCGTTTTGGAAAGGAATATGGCATCCAGCGGTCATGGAAACGAATAGAAGGTATTGAGAAAAAAGACAAAGACGGATTCATGGAAGTACCGGAACAGTTGGAGATACCGTTTGAGTAAAGATTATTGTAAACGATGTAAACGGAACTTGAAGGAAAAACTTAAAAAGTTAACTTTTAAAATCTTTTGAGCCCCGTTTACAAATTCCGTTTACAAACTGGAAAGGAGCAGACAATGATGAAACAGGGAAGATTAGGATATAACAGCAGCAATGGAAGATATGGATTATTATCATCAGACTTATGGATTGATACAGGATTTCATTGTGGAGAAGGACTGGAAGTGCTGGTAGATGATGAATGGGTACAGACCAGAATGGAGATGAATCTGGCAAGAGAATGGTATCTGGTGGGGACACCTTACTGCGGAAATCTGGAATATGTGCAGGCGAGAATATCGGAATAAACAGGTCTACGATTCGTTTCAGTCGGTGCAGAACAGACGTCCATAAGGACGTTATGCCCCCGGCAGGGCGCAAGGGGACTTTTGATGGACGGTACGGCTGTCGAAAGTGCTTTTGCGTTACTTTTGACAAAAGTAACAAAACCGCCGTATCCGGCGAAAGTTTCTTAAATATCGCCATGTCTGGCGTAAATAAAAATTATGTGCCATATCTGGCACTCAAACAGAAAAGAGGTGAGAAAATTTATGATGAAACGAACAATCAGTGGCATGATCGGAGCCGGTTCACTGGCTCATAACAGACGGGATTTTGTAGCAGAAAATGTAGATCCGGACAGAGTACAATTGAACATTTGTTATAAGAATGAGAATCTAAAAGAAGTTTATAAAGAGTTGTTTGACGATGCGGTGGAGAGATACAATATCGGGAAAAGAAAGGATCGGCAAATTGCAAATTATTATGAAAAAATCCGACAGGGCAAACAGGAGAAGCTGTTCCATGAAGTGATATTCCAGATTGGTAATCGTGAGGATATGGCGGTGGGAACAACAGAAGGAAATCTGGCTGTAAAGGTACTGGATGAATATGTAAAAGATTTCCAGAAGCGGAATCCGACACTTCGGGTATTTGGCTGCTATCTGCATCAGGACGAAGCTACTCCGCATCTGCATATTGACTTTGTTCCTTATGTGACCAACTGGAAGGGAAAAGGAATGGATACCAGAGTCTCACTGAAACAGGCATTGAAAAGTCTTGGATTTCAAGGCGGAAATAAGCATGATACAGAACTGAATCAGTGGATAAACCATGAAAAGGAAGTACTGGCGGAAATCGCAAAGCAACATGGAATTGAATGGGAGCAGAAAGGTACACATGAAGAGCATCTGGATGTTTACAATTTCAAAAAGAAAGAGCGTAAGAAGGAAGTGCAGGAACTGGAACAGGAAAAAGAAAATCTGACAGCAGAGAATGAAGGTCTGACTTCTCAGATTGCGGACGCAAGGGCAGATATTAAGCTTCTGGAAGAAGAAAAAATTCAGTTCCAGAAAGATAAAGAAACAGCGGAAAGACGTGCTGAGAAAGCAGAAACAGAATTGAAAAAACTGGAAGACAGAAGAGAATTTCTGCAACCGGTGATGGATAATGTCAGTAAGGAAATAAAAGAATATGGAATGATCAAAACATTTTTACCGGAAGCTACAGCATTGGAACGTGCGGTAACTTATCGGGAGAAGAAAATCAAACCATTGTTTGTTGAAATGAAAAATAAAATCGGTGCAATGGCTGCACAGGTGAAAGAACTCACCAGAGAAAGAGATAACTGGAAAAGTAAGTTTCAGGAGAAAAAGAAGGAGTACGAAGATACAAAAAGTGAACTGGCAGAAGTTCAGAAAGATTATCAGAAATTGTCAGGTGAGAAAGAAATACTGCAGGGAATTGCAGACAGATATAACCGACTTTTACGCATGTTGGGGAAAGATATGGTAGAACGACTGGTGCAGGACGATATCCGGATGCAGGCGGAACTTGAAGCGAAAAAACAGAAAGAACAGAAAGAACAAATGCCGAAAAAAATAGGCGACCGCATACAATGGGCAAGAGAACGAAGTGAAGAACACAATGCACAGATAAAGAAGAATAAAACGAAATACAGAGGAATGGAGTTGTAAGAATATGAAGAAACAGATTTATGATGAAAAGAACGGACTGAGCTACACACTGCATGGAGATTATTATCTGCCGGATCTGGAAATCAATGAGGAAGAACCTGCATATGGAAAATATGGAATGATGCGAAAGCAGTTTCTGAAAGAACACCGGAGTGCAAGGTATCAGTATCTGCTACTGACCGGGAAACTGACGGAGCATTTAAATCAGGTTGATAAGGAAGCAAGAGAAAAAGTCGAGATACTGATGGAGCAGATGGTTGAACAGTGGGGAGTGACAGAAGAACTGAAGATGCAGGATCAGGTGGAATGGGTGAGGAGGATGAATAATATTAAGAATATTGCAGAAGAAAGTGTCATGAAAATTATATATTCATAGTAGTGGATAACCAATAAAAGGGAAAAAGCAAACGAAAGTATGTTCGTATTTTCGCTTGCTTTTTAAATTGCATTAGAGTATAATAGGGAAAAAACAGGTATAAATATATTCCCAGGAGTGATGAGAATGAGACAGGTACATATAAGAGTAGACGATGAGTTATATAATGAATTGAATTCTTATTCAGAAAAGAATGAACTGAGTATGCAGGACTGTGTCAGAGAAGCAGTAGCATATTATATGAGTGATGTAAAAAAGAAGAAGAATACAGGAAAAGAGAAAAAATTTACATTTATTGATCTTTTTGCCGGGATTGGTGGTATGCGTATTGCATTTGACCGGGCCGGCGGTCAATGTGTTTATTCAAGTGAATGGAACAAATACAGTCAGCAGACCTATTTTGCAAATTTTGGAGAACAGCCGGAAGGGGATATTACAAAAGTTAATGCTGCAGATATTCCGGATCATGACATTCTGGTTGCCGGATTTCCGTGTCAGCCTTTTTCAATAGCCGGGGTATCAAAGAAAAACAGTATGGGAAGAGCTACTGGATTTGAGGATAAAACACAGGGCACATTGTTTTTTGATGTCTGCAGGATATTGAAAGAAAAAAGACCAAAAGCATTTATGCTTGAAAATGTTAAAAATTTATGCAGCCATGATAAAGGAAGAACTTTTCAGGTAATCAGAGAGTCACTGGAAGAGTTGGACTATGAAATTTTCTATAAAGTTCTGGATGGACAGAATTATGTTCCTCAGCACAGAGAGAGAATATTAATTGTAGGATTTGACAGAGAACGCTATGGAGATAAAATTGATTTTGAGTTTAATCTTACACCACGTGTTCCAAAACCTGTTATGAGAGATATTCTTGATGAAGAAGTTGCAGATAAATACACATTGTCTGATAAATTGTGGACATATCTGCAGAATTACGCAGCAAAGCATCGGGCAGCCGGTAATGGATTTGGATATGGAATAGCCCCTTTGGATGGAGTGTCCCGGACATTGAGTGCCAGGTATTACAAAGATGGATCGGAAGTGCTTATTGCACAGGAAGGAAAGAATCCGAGAAGGTTGACTCCGAGAGAATGTGCAAGATTGCAGGGATTCCCGGATACATTTAAGATTCCTGTTTCGGATACACAGGCATATAAGCAATTTGGAAATTCTGTAGTCGTTCCATTAATGGGAGAAGTTGCAAAACTGATAGTTAACAACATTGAAACAATGGATAATGAGAAAGAACAGGATATACAGAGGAAGGTGATTTAAATGTCAGCAGGCTATGCGGAAATTGCGATAACATCAGTGTTAAACAGTGAAAAAAGCTTTTGCAAATTTCTTTCGGCAAATGATACAGGTGCGACCGGTGCTCATCAGTCGGGAATCCTGATTTCAAAAACTGCGATGGAAATGTTGTTCTCCAGAGAACAGCTTGAACAGGAGGGAATACCTAAAAGGACTGTAAAAATAAAATGGCAGAATGATTTTGAAACGGAAAGCTGTTTTACTTATTATGCAAGTAAAAACGAACTTAGAATAACAAGATTTGGACGAGGATTTCCGTTCCTGCATATAAATCAGACAGGTTCGTTGTTTGTTTTTACAAAACAGGCAGAAGAAAACTACAGTGGATATTTCTTGGATACAGAAGAGGAAATTGAGGAATTTCTTAATGCGTTTGGCATCAGTCCGACAGAAACAAACAGTTTGATAAATGTTGAAAATGTCCGGGCAGAAACACAGGAACAAATAGCAATTCAGGAATTTATAGCAAATCTTGAGGTGGATTTTCCAACGTCAGAAGAAATGTCAGCTACTGCAAGATATATACAGGACAGAGCTTATGATCATATTGAATATATACAGACAAATCCGGACAGGAAAATAATTGACTGGACTAATATGGAGTATACGCTGTTTCGTGCTCTGGAGTATGCAAGATATGGAGACATTATAACTAAGGGATTTTCAGATGTGGATGAATTTGTAAAAGTTGCAAATATGGTCTTGAACAGAAGAAAGAGCAGAGCAGGAAAAAGTCTTGAACATCATCTTGCTGCGATATTTGATGGAAATGCCATTCAGTATTCAGCTCAGGCGGTGACAGAAGGAAACAAGAAACCAGATTTTATATTTCCTTCAGGAGAGGCATACCATAACAGCAGTTTTGATATTCAGAAACTAGTAACGCTTGCAGCTAAAACTACATGTAAAGATCGTTGGAGACAGGTCTTGAATGAGGCGAACAGATTAAAAGATTCACCCAAATATCTTTGTACGTTACAACAGGGAATCTCAGGAGCACAGATGGATGAGATGCAGGCTGAAAATGTAGTATTAGTAGTTCCGGAACCATATATTGTATCTTATCCGAAAGACAGACGGGACAGAATCTGGACCATTGCACGTTTTGTGAAGTATATACAGGAAATCGAGGGATAATATGGACATCAAGAGTCCGGAAGAACGTAGCAAAAATATGGCAGCGATACATTCCAAGAATACGAAGCCGGAAATATATCTGAGAAAATTATTGTTTGCCAGAGGTTACAGATATGGCGTGAATTCAAAAAGTGTGCCGGGGCATCCGGATATATACATGAGAAAATATAATACAGCAATTTTTGTACATGGGTGTTTCTGGCACAGGCACGAGGGATGCAAATATGCTTACATGCCAAGATCAAGGGTAGAATTCTGGCAGAAAAAGTTTGACGCAAATATAAAGAGGGATGAATGTGTTCGAAAAGAATTGATGCGTAAAAAAGTCAAAGTAGTAATTGTGTGGGAATGCACAATAAAGAAAATGAAAAAAGATGAAGAATTCCGAGAAGATAAATTGCATCAACTGGAGGATTATTTGCAGAATGAACAATATAGCTTGGAGATTTGAAAAATAATTTCAGTGATTAGTGTAACTTGTTTTAATCGGAAAAGAATGATATACTGATAATTATCAGCACTCAACAAAAGAGAGTGCTAAGGAAGGAGCGCGGAAAATGAGTTTGCAGACATATTTTAAAGAATTTAACAAAGTAATAAAAATGGATTATGACGTTAAAAGTGAACTGAAAGAAAAAAGAGATATTTTATTAGGTATATTAAGAAATGATGACGATATGCCTGCATTTGATGAGTACAATCAGGGGAGTTATAGTATGCATCTGGGGGTTGAACCACTGGATAAAGAATATGATATAGATGTAGGTTTACGTTTTCATGTTAATCGTGATGATTATGAACCAATGGACCTGAAAGAGAAAATAAGAGATCTGTTAAAAAATCATACTGAGTATGGCGCAAAAATAAAAAAACCATGTGTGACAGTAACATACAAGAAAGATGGCGAAGCTGCATATCATGTGGATTTAGTTACTTACGTTTATGAAGACAAAGATGATTCTGACAGTCAGTTATATCTTGCACGTGGAAAAAACAGGGATTCAGAAGAAACATGCTGGGAGAAATCTGATCCGGTCGGGCTTGTAGAATATGTTAATGATAAATATAAAGGTGACGATAACAAAGAAGATCGCGAACAATTTCGCAGAGTAGTAAGATATATAAAACGTTGGAAAAATAAGAAATTCAGTAGTTCAGGAAATGCAGAACCACCAAGCATAGCAATTACGTTAATTGCTGTAGATCATTTTGAAGCTTCAAAAAAATATGATTATATAGAAGAAAAATATTGTTATGATGATTTACAGGCTGTGATTAGTTTTGCAAAAGAAATTCAAAAGCTGTTTGTGTTTAAAGAAGTGAATGAAAATGGACGATTAATGTATACTATAGAATACAATTTGCCTTCTTCATTGAACTTTGAATCCGATGTTAATCTCTTCAGAAAGATGTCAGATAATTATATGACAGATTTTAAAGAAAAGATTGATGATTTGGTTGATGATCTGGAAGCTGTAAAAAGTGAAACAGATGAAGTGGAACAGTGTAAGATGCTGAGTAAAATTTTTGGAGATGATTTCCCGATTCCGGAAAAGAAAAATGCAGCCAAAAAACAAATGAATTTTATACCTTCAACAAGTGCATCAGGAGTAGATTAAGA
Source organism: Dorea sp. 210702-DFI.3.17 (assembly GCF_020560825.1). Classification (NCBI taxonomy): domain Bacteria; kingdom Bacillati; phylum Bacillota; class Clostridia; order Lachnospirales; family Lachnospiraceae; genus Dorea; species Dorea sp. 210702-DFI.3.17. Next base: position 50,740 of record NZ_JAJCNB010000013.1, on the reverse strand, counting down.
TGTTTTCACCAGAAGAACTCAAACGAATCTTACAGGAAAGTGATGTTATAAAAAATGTAAGCATTATAAAAGAGGCTAAATTATTTGAAAATGTCTATCAGACAGTTTTGCAGGGAGAACTGGTAATAAATGAAAGAGAATCGTTTGTTGTATATATAGCAGTTCCGGAAAAATGGTATAGAGATTTAGTGGATATATATGTTGCAGATTATAATGAACTTGTTTATATGCCGCATATAGATAATAAAGGAAAACTGTGTTTGTTTGAAACGGAAGGTATTTTGATAGATCAGAATTTACCTGGAATTATGATGCAATCATTATTGCGTGCACAGACAATTTTGAAACAAGGTTTTTCTGGAGAAAATAAAAACGATTTTATAAATGAATTTGAATTATACTGGGCTCAACTGAAAGATTGCAGAATTGCACATTTGGCAGTAGAAACAGATAGAAAAAATCGTATCGTAAAAGGGGGCATTAAAAAAAGTTCCAAAAGGAAAAAAGAAAAACAGATAGAGTATATAAAGAGATGCAAAAAAGCACCGATTTATATTGGAGAAAATGTTGAAAGTTTAAAACGTTGGAATCTGGAAAAAACGCCAGTCATGAATATAGCATATTTTGTAATATATTCTGAAAAATATATTTTCCCACCGGACATAAGAAAAAAACTGTCGATAGATTATTTGAATGCTCTTTTACATTTTGTGCCGGAGGGAGAACTTGCTTCAATTATGCCACGTTCTCGACAAGATAGAATTATTGTGTTTGAAATTCATCAGCCATCAGGACAGACACATTTTGTAGGAATGTATATAAAAGGTGGCATGTTAAAAGAGACTTCTCTGGAAAAAGTAGAAGAATTGCAGCCGTTGCTTATGGAAAAAGCTGATAAAAAGTTTTTGATGAAGCGTGTAACAGAACAGGACAGCGAAAACTATAAAAAAAGAATACTTATAATAGGCTGCGGTTCGATTGGTGGACATGTTATATGCGAGCTCGCAAAAGCAGGATATGAGGATCTTACTATTGTTGATTATGAGAAGTTGACGGAAGAAAATATATTCAGGCATGTGTTGGGAATGGAATATGTTAATCGTTACAAGTGCGAAGCTTTGAACACATATATACAAAAAAATATTCCGGAAGTAAAGATAACGACGTTGGCGGAAAGAATTGAAGATGCAATTACAGAAGAAGATATTAATTTTGAAGACTATAATCTGATTATCTCAGCGGCAGGAAATCATAATTTAAATCGTTGGATTAATTCATGGATACAAAATAACAAAATCAAAGTGCCGGTTGTTTATTTGTGGAATGAAGTATATGGTATTGGAAATCATGCTGCATATATAAAATATGGAAATTGTGGATGTTATGAATGTTTTTTTGACCGGGATGAAGAAACAGGAGAACTATATGACAAAACATCGTACTGCATGAGGGGACAGATTATAACGGAAAGTGCGGGAGGGTGTGGAAAGACTTACGTGCCATATGGAAATTTGGTTTCACTAAAAACAATGTTACTTTGTTTAAAGATGGTCAAAAATATTTTTGAAGAAAACCTCGATGACAATTTACTGATATCTTTAAAAGGAGATAGTGACTATCTGGAAAAACATAATCTGGAAACATCTGGCCGATATTTGCGACAACAGGAACAGATTAAAATATTGACTGGTAAGCAATTTGTAAATATTAATTGTGGTGTATGTAATGATTGTAACGGAAAGTAAAAACAGAAAAATAAAGATATGCGATCAAATATTGGAAGAAATATATAGTCAGATCCAGAAGAATGATTATGATCCAGAGAAAGGTGGAATTATAGTCGGACGGGAAAATCTGAATAATGAAAATATAATTCTTGAGTATATATCTAAACCATTAAAAAATGATATATGTACCAGAACCAGATATACCAGAAAAGATGAAGGGCATTTAAAATATTTTGAAAAATTGTATAATGAAAATAATGGTGTGTATGCATATTGGGGGGAATGGCATACACATCCGGAAGATATACCACATTATTCAATTATAGATTTAAAAAATTGGAAACGTATTGGTAAAGAAGATCCTAAAGGGGTACAATATCATATCATTGCCGGACGTAAAGCATTCAGCATATGGAGAATGCAAAAAGGAAAGCTTTGCCCGAAAAAAATATGTGAGGTAAAATGGAATGAAATCAATTTATGAAAGGATAAAAAATAATATCAGACCAATATTACAACTTCTGTTGCTTGTTGGTGTGTTCTTTGCTCCGAGAATATTTAAAATTACAGAGTTAATAAAGACCCCGCCTAAGCTGGAAGCGTCACAAAAAATATGTGATTATATTTTTTACTTTGCCTGGAAAGGTGGAGATTGGGCAATTGGTGTTTTCTTTTTAATAGTAGTATTGTTTATAATTAGAAAGTGGAATAAAACATATATGTTTAATAGAGGAAACTATTATAAACAGTACAGATATGGGTGGTATCGGATATGTTCAAAGATATTGGGGTACTCGGAATGTAACCTTATTCAGGTGCCGATATATATGCAATTTAAACTGGTGCTGAATGATACGTTCGATAAATATAATTGCGGAGAGTTTGATAAAAAAGAAAATGATACCATTTCAGTAAGTAAATCAAATTTTTCGCATGAAACAGATGAAGTGAATGTAATGATTTCTGATACATATCCTCTTTCATTGAGCCAATTACCGGAAATAAAGAAAAATATACCGACATTATTAATATCGCGTAATAATACTAATGATGTTAACAGATATGATAGTCCTGAATTAGTAAGGTGCGTTGTTAATGAAGTCAGGAGCTTAAATAATAATATAAAAAAAGTAAATGTTTATGCCACAACTAATCCATTAAATACAAAGAATATTGCCAGCAGTGCTTTTAAACTTGGAGGAAGAGATAATTTTAATGAAGTAAGAGTTTTCCAGCAAGAAAGGGATGGAATAAGAAAATTTAATAATAAGGGAATTGTCGTTTATAAAAGATAAGTCAGTGATAACACCATGATAACAAAATCCCCAAAAACCACACGGATACAGTGGAAAATCCGGACTTTCCCCCACAAATCACACGAAAAATCATCATTTGCACACCGCAATACGCCAGTCTGATATCGTGAAGGTGGACGTACTGTAGGATCAGGACGTGTTGCTACAATCATCGAGTAATTAATACGCGATAATAAAGTATAATGCGCCGATTAAGGTGATAAAAGAGAGACTTGCAAGTTTTACTTGCAGGTCTCTTTTGATGTTGTGAAAGCGTTTAGATGAGGCTGTCAGTGGCAGCGTACTATAAGGAAAAGAGTGGTTGATTACAGACAGAATTATCTATATAATATAATGAAAAACAACAGTGAACTATGAGAAGAATAAGAGATAAGGCGGTGTGCTATGAAGTTCATGCATATATCGGATCTTCATCTTGGAAAACGAGTGAATGAATTTTCTATGCTGGAAGATCAGAAGGATATTTTAAGAAAAATATTGAAAATTGCAGATGAAGAAAAGTCGCAGGCACTTCTGATCGCGGGAGATGTCTATGATAAGTCCATACCTACGGTGGAGGCAATCCAGCTTTTTGATGATTTCCTGTGTGAGTTGTCGAAGAGAAAAGTGCAGACATTTATTATAAGTGGAAATCATGACAGTGCGGAGAGAATGGCATTCGGTGGACGTCTTATGAAAGAAAGCGGTGTATATGTTGCACCGGTGTATGCGGGGAAAACCCAAGCAGTTGTTCTGGAAGATAAATGGGGACCGATAAATATTTACTTGCTGCCTTTTGTGAAGCCTGCAAATGTAAAGAGATTTTTTGAAGATGAGCAGATAGAAAATTATACAGATGCCATACGAGTGGCTGTGGAGCAGATGAAATTAAATACTGACGAGAGAAATGTATTAGTGACGCATCAGTTTGTGACAGGAGCAAAAAGAAGCGAATCGGAAGATATTTCTGTTGGTGGAACAGATAATGTAGATGCGTCTGTTTTTGATGCGTTTGATTATGTGGCGCTCGGACATATACATGGACCACAGAAGATTGGAAGGGAGACGGTACGTTACTGTGGAACCCCTTTAAAATATTCTTTTTCAGAAATTCATCATAAAAAGTCTGTGACGATTGTGGAGATGAAAGAAAAGGGAAATGTAGAGATTAGCACAAAAGAATTAGCCCCTCTTCGTGATTGGTGTGAGATGAAAGGGACTTATATGGAACTGACTGAAAAGGCATACTATGAAAATCTTGATCAAGACAGCTATATGCATATCACATTGACTGATGAAGAGGATATTCCGGAGGCAGTACGAAAACTGCAGGTGATTTATCCGAATTTAATGAAACTGGATTATGACAATCAGAGAACAAGAGGAAAAGCTGCATTTCTGGAGGCTGCAGAGGCAGAAGAGAAAACTCCATTCGATATTTTTGAAGAATTATACGAAAAGCAGAATAATCAGGAAATGAATGAAGAACAAAAGAAACTTATTCATGACCTGGTAGAAAAAATCTGGGAGGGTGGACATTGAGACCAAAACGATTGAAACTATCTGCATTTGGACCTTATGCAAGTATAGTTGAATTGGATATGGAAAAGCTTGGAATGAAAGGTCTTTATCTGATTACCGGGGACACAGGAGCGGGAAAGACAACTATTTTTGATGGGATTGTTTATGCTTTGTACGGGCTGCCAAGTGGGGAAAATCGAGAACCGGCAATGCTTCGCTCAAAATATGCAGAAGCGCATGTGCCTACGGAGGTGGAACTTTTTTTTGAAAACGGTGGACAGGAGTATAGGATCCGTAGGAATCCAGAGTATGAACGTCCAGCAAAAAAAGGTGGAGGAATTACACTGCAGCGGGCGGAAGCGGAACTGATTTATCCAGATGGACGAGTTGTAACAAAGCAGAAAGAAGTGAACAAAGCAATTATCGAAATTCTGGGACTGGATAGAAATCAATTTCTTCAGATTGCTATGATTGCACAGGGAGATTTTTTGAAACTATTATTGGCAGACACAAAGGAACGGCAGGGGATTTTTCGCGAGATTTTTAAAACTGGTTACTATCAGATCCTTCAGGAGAAACTAAAAAGTGAATCAGGTAAACTTTCGGATGAACTGGAATTTGCAAGAAGAAGTGTGGATCAGTATCTGGAAGGTGTGAGTGTAGACTTTACTCAGATTCCGCTTACAGAAGCAATTGATGAAATTCAGAATCTAGTGGAAAAAGATCAGTTGGATGTGGAAAACTTGAGTGAAAAAATAAAAAATGTGCAAAAAGAGTTAGAGAAAGTACAGGAACATTTGCAGAAAGCACAGACGAGATCTCAGACACTTCGTACGCTGGAAGAGGCAGAAACAAAGTATAAGAAAGTCAAGATTCAAGAAAAAGAGCTTTCCGCAATTTTGAAATTTCAAGAGAAAAAACAAACAGAACGTGATGGGCTGGAAGCAGCGATTGCACATATACAGGAAGAAGTGTTGGTTTATCAGAAGCTGGAAGAAAAGAAAAAGAAATTAATAGAAAGAAAAACATTTCTTGAGAAACAGGAAAAGAAGCTCTTGAATCAAAAATTAGAGATAGAAAAACTTCAAGAACATTTACAGGAAGACAAAACTGAAGAAAAAATGTTGGAAAATGAACCGAAGAATCAGGCGGAACTACAGTTTCAGAAAGAAAAACTGGATCTGAAAAAAGAAGAACTGGATTCATTTGTGAAAAATATAAAGCAGTATCAAACATTATGTGGAAATCTTACAAAGTTTCAGAAACAATATGTGGATAAAACGCAGATGGCACAAGCACGAAAGGAAGAATACGACCAGGCATATCAGACATTTTTAGATGGACAGGCAGGGGTACTGGCGAGACATTTGAATCCTGGAGAGCCATGCCCGGTGTGCGGTTCCAGAGAGCATCCGAGGAAGGCTGCAGCTATGGAACATGTGCCATCTCAGGAAGAGCTGGATCAGTTGCAGGAGCATTTGGAACTGGCACGGACAGAGATGGAAAATGCAAGTAAAAAAGCAGCGGAATTGGTGGGAAAAGTGGATCTGCAAAAGAAACAGATCATGGAAAAGCTGCACGAACTGGAAAAGGAGAAGATGTTAGCAGAGCCAATGGAATCAGAAAATTGGAATGTGCAAGACATTCAAAGCCAGATCCATAACAAGCAGGTAGAACTTGCAGAGCAGGAAAACAAGCTTACAGAGCAGATCCTGGATAATACCAAAAAGGTCAAATATTATAAAAATCTTCAAAAGCAAATTCAGAATACAGAAAAGATGATCGTGGAGAAGCAGGCAGAGAGGGAGGATTTGAGCGGAAAAATTACAGCGTTGAATGCTGAAATACAGACGGAGAGCAGGCAGCTTGAAGAACAAAGCCAGAATCTTAAGTTTGAAGATGGGGAATTGGCGGAACAGGAGCTTCGCAATCTGCAGATAAAGAAGGTACAGTTAAAGCAGCAATATGACGAGGCACAGAAAAATGTACAGAAATGCAGCGGTGAGGCTCGAAAACTGGAAGGACAGATGGAACAGTGCCGCAAACAACTAGAAAATTTGGGAGAGTTTAGCGTAGAGAAAGAACAAGATGAAAAAAGATGTCTGGAAGAAATGCGGACAGAACAGGAACAGTGCTTAAAAGACATACAGGTACGTCTTGCAGCGAATCAGAAAGCATTGGCGAAAATCCAGAAAAAGTCAAAAGACATTATTGAACTGGAACAAAAATGGACTATGGTAAAGGCATTATCTAATACGGCTAACGGGAACATTTCCGGAAAGGAAAAAATCATGCTGGAGACCTATGTGCAGATGACATATTTTGACCGGATACTGGAGCGCGCAAATGTGAGATTTATGGTTATGTCGGAGGGGCAGTATGAGCTGGCAAGAAGTATTGCAGCAGGGAATAACCGGAGTCAGAGTGGTCTGGAACTGGATGTAATTGATCATTATAATGGGACAAGACGAAGTGTCAAGACACTATCCGGAGGTGAATCCTTTAAAGCCTCCCTATCCCTGGCACTGGGTCTGTCAGACGAAGTTCAGTCCAGAGCCGGAGGAATAAGGCTGGATACGATGTTTGTGGATGAAGGATTTGGTTCACTGGATGATGAATCCCTAGAACAGGCAATGAAAGCACTTGCAGGGCTCTCAGAAGGAAACAAGCTAGTGGGAATCATCTCACACGTTGGCGAATTAAAAGAACGCATCGATAAACAAATTATAGTGACAAAAGAAAAAGCAGGGGGAAGCAGGGCGGAGATTATTTGAAAGGAAATTACTCAAATCATTTTGCAAAGAAAGAAGGTTGTCTGGTTCTATAAATTGAGGTAAGATAGATGTAACAACATGCGAGGGAGGCAAAGTGATGTTATATATTGGTGTTGATCTTGGAACTTCTGCAGTGAAACTTTTACTGATGGATGGGAACGGAAACATTCAGAAAATTGTATCAAAAGAATATCCATTATATTTTCCATACCCGGGCTGGTCAGAACAGAATCCACAGGATTGGTTTGCGCAGTCAATGGAAGGAATAAAAGAACTGACATCTGAATGTGATAAAAGTCAAGTGGCAGGAATTAGTTTTGGTGGTCAGATGCATGGGCTAGTTGTACTTGATAAAGAGGAGCAGGTAATTCGTCCGGCAATTTTATGGAATGACGGAAGAACTACAAAAGAGACTGACTATTTGAATCAGGTCATCGGAAAGGATAAATTATCCGAGTATACAGCAAATATTGCGTTTGCAGGTTTTACAGCGCCAAAGATCCTCTGGATGAAGGAAAATGAACCGGAAAATTATAAAAAAATCTCAAAGATTATGCTGCCAAAAGATTATCTGGCTTACCGGCTTTCAGGTTCGTTTTGTACAGATATGTCAGATGCTTCGGGAATGCTGCTCATGGATGTGGAAAACAGATGTTGGTCAAAAGAAATGTTAGATATATGTGGTATTACAGAAGAACAGTTGCCAAAATTGTATGAAAGTTACGAAGTAGTAGGAACTTTACGGCCGGAAATCGCAGAAGAACTGAGATTTTCAGAAAATGTAAAGGTAATCGTAGGTGCTGGAGACAACGCAGCAGCGGCAGTCGGCACAGGAACGGTCGGAAACGGAAGATGTAACATTTCCCTTGGAACATCAGGAACAATCTTTATCTCCAGTGAAAAATTCGGAGTAGATAAGCATAATGCCCTTCATTCATTTGCGCACGCAGACGGACACTATCATTTGATGGGCTGTATGCTGAGCGCGGCGTCCTGCAATAAGTGGTGGAATGAAGAAATTCTCGGAACAAAAGATTATGCCGCAGAGCAGACGGACATAAAAAATCTTGGAGAAAACAGAGTTTTTTATCTTCCATATCTGATGGGAGAACGATCTCCACATAATGACCCAGACGCGAGAGCCATGTTTATCGGTATGTCCATGGACACAACAAGGGCAGACATGACACAGGCAGTGTTGGAAGGCGTAGCATTTGGGCTTCGTGATTCTCTGGAAGTGGCAAGAAGTCTTGGTATTCAGATTGACCGGACAAAGATCTGCGGTGGTGGTGCAAAAAGCCCACTGTGGAGAAAAATTATTGCAAATGTCATGAACTTAAAAGTAGATGTGATTGAAAGCGAAGAAGGACCGGCACTTGGCGGAGCAATGCTGGCAGCAGTTGGATGTGGAGAATATCCAGATGTAGAGACGATTGCCGAAAAGCTTGTAAAAGTTGTGGATACAATTGAACCGGAACCAGAACTTGTAGCGAAGTATGAAGAAAAATATCAGAAATTCAGAACAATTTATCCTACAGTGAAAGAGTTGTTCTAGAAATAAATGACAATAAGGAGGCAGAAATTATGAAAATTGCAATTGGATGTGACCCAAACGCAGAAAATGAAAAACAGGCACTCATGAAATTTATCGAGGATAAAGGACTCGGTGAGGTGGAAGATTTCGGAAGTACAGATCCAATCTATGCAAATGTTGCAATTAAAGTTGGAGAGGCAGTTGCTTCGAAAGAATTTGACAGAGGAATCCTTCTTTGCGGAACAGGACTTGGGGTGTCTATAGCGGCAAATAAAGTCAAAGGTGCCTATGCGGCGCTTTTGACAGATGCTTATTCAGCAGAGAGAGCTCGCCTAAGCAATGATGCAAATATTGCGTGCATGGGAGCATTTACAACAGGAAGCAAGGAACGGGAACTCTTTACACAGATTTTCTTGACGAATGAGTTTGTACCAGGATGTGGATCTCAACCAAAGGTTGATGCATTTAGAAAATATGATATGGAACGCAAGTAAAGTACATTTATAAAACATCAATAAAAGGACAAGAGGCAAGCATCAGCTTCTTGTCTTTTTGCTTTTAACTATGTTTTTGTAGAATCTGAAAACAGAGGGAACGAATTTTCGGTTGCGAGATATATTTTTAACATCTATAATAATACTATGACCATTATCGAGGAAGGAGAGTAACCAGAATAATGCAAAACAAAAAATGGCGGGTGCTGATCGTAGATGATGAATTTAGAATAGGCAGGTTAATAAAAAAACTGATTCATTGGGATGAGTTTGCATTGGAATGCGTAGATGTAGTCGATAATGGAGGAACTGCATTTGAAATCATACAGAGTGACAGATGCCCGGATGTTGTAATTACGGATATCCGTATGCCGAAAATTAATGGATTGGAATTAATTGCAATGACACGCGAGATTCATAAAAATATGAAATTTGTGGTCATTAGTGGATATAAAGAATTTGAGTATGCTCATCAGGCATTACAATATGGTGTGGAAGACTATCTGCTGAAGCCAGTTAATGAAGAAGAGTTAAATCGGGTTTTGAAAAAAATTTCTGATGAGCTCACTGTACAGTGGAGGTCAGAACGAGAACATCAGATACTAAAGGAAACAATATCACAGAGCAGACATATTATAAAAAGAGATTTCCTTAAGAATATCATAGAGACAGAGGAACCAGAAGAAGTGGATGACAGGGTAGAATTTCAAGGAGAAATTTACCGGGGAATGGATATAAAACTGGATTATATCGATTATAACAAGAAAGACAAAAAACAGGATAAGCTTACGATCACACGAGTTGAGGAGATTGTAGAACGAATACTGAAAGTAGATACAGAAGAAGTTCTGCTTTGTGAAAAGGAAAATTTACATATATATTGTCTGTTTAATTACGATTTCAGTAAAAAGAAAAATATCAAGAATAGTATTAATGATATTTTGATTGAGATCAAAGATTATCTTATGGGGTTTGAACAATACGAAGTATCAATTGGAATCGGAATGGAGAGAAAAGAATTTGCTGAGATCCGTTTTTCGATAAAGGAGGCCCATCGTGCAGTTGGCAATCGTATTAAGCAGGGAGTAGGTCGTGTAATCTATGCGGAGACAATCCACCCGAGCACAGGAGAAGAATATTTGACAGAAGAAGAGAAAGACTGGATTCGTGGTAGTATTGAAAGTTATTGCGTGGATACATTAGACCAATGTATTAATCAGATGTACAGCAGATATATCATTCAGGATGATCAGGATTATTCGGTTTGTTATGATATGGCAGAGGAACTGGTGAATTATTTCTTTAGCCAGGTTCAGGAACAAGAAGAAAACGAACGGGAGAGAAAGGAGACGCTTTCTAATTGTCAACATTGTTATACGATTAGTGCTTTAAAGAAAGTTTTGAAGAATAATCTTGGGAAATTTGTGGAAGAAAGTAAAGAGGCTGCAGAGGCGGAATCTGTAAAACCGATTCGTCAGGCACAAAAATATATGGAAGAACATTATAATGAAAAAATAGTATTAGAGGATCTGGCGGAAATTGTAGGATTGAATCCTGTATATTTTAGTGTATTATTCAAGAAAGAGACAGGAATTAATGTTAGTGCATATTTGTTGAATGTGCGGATGGAAAAGGCGAAAGAATTCCTTTGTAATACAAATGAAACTATTGCAGCTATTGGTGACAGAGTAGGGTATAAAGACTCTAGATATTTCAGTCAGACATTTGCGAGGCAAGTGGGTGTAAAACCGGCGCTGTATCGGAAGCTTCACTCATAGGGGGAATTTTGATGAAATTTGGAAAGAAATTAGAAAGGCTTCTTTTGGCAGAAATGGGAGTCTGTCTGATTGTTTTGTTGCTGAGTGTGTCGGACAGATGCTCGAGTATGGCAATTTTATTGAGCACTTTGTTTCAGATTTTTATAATAATTTACATAATTGTTGTGCTTGTACATCCGTTACAGGCTTATGCCAGAATTCTGGAACATCTTAATAAAACAGAGTTTGAGAGAGAAAAACTTAGAATGGCACCGGCGGGAGTTCCTTTTGTAAAAGAAACTTATAGTTTGCTGGATCGCTATGCCGCTTATAAGACAAGGAAAAATAATGCCCAGATTTTAAACAAGCATACTGAACTAACAGCATTGCAGAGCCAGATTAATCCACATTTTTTATATAATACGCTTGAGACAATCCGAGGGCAGGCTCTGATTGATGATAATGAAGAGATTGCAAAGATGGTGGAAGCGTTGTCCGCATTCTTTCGCTATAGTATCAGCAGGAAGGGAAATCTTGTGACACTTAGAGATGAGCTGGCAAATATAGAAAACTATATGCTAATTCAGCGATATCGTTTTAATAACAGATTCTCAATGGAAGTATTAATAGATGAGGAAGATGAAGAGGCGTTTGATTTTTTAATACCCCGTCTGATTATTCAGCCGGTTGTTGAAAATGCAATTTTTCATGGTCTGGAAGAAAAGTTGGAAGGTGGAAAAGTTACAATTGATATAATTGTGACAGATAAGAATTTGATTTTGATGATTTCTGATAATGGAAAAGGGATGGATGTGAATACGCTGAAAGAATTGAATGCCAGAATTCAATCTAATAATGTGGAATTGGATGATAGAGAAGAACGTAATCAGAGAAATACAGGAATTGCCCTTCCTAATATTCATAAGAGAATCCAACTTTTATTTGGAGAAGAGTATGGTGTGAATGTATATAGTACTGCCGGACAAGGAACGGATGTAGAAATCACGATTCCGGCAAATTATAAAACTGACCGGGAGAAAGATCATGAAGAAAGAATTGTTGAGAATTAATCGTTTGAATTATAATTATACCCGGACAAGAAAGCTCGAGAATGTATCATTTTGTATTCTGGAAGGAGAATGCATTGGATTTCTCGGGCTTAGTTATTCTGGAAAAGATTTGATGACAAGTTTGTTGCGAGGAGAACTTACGGAGGGAGACGGAAGTGGCGCAATTTATTTGGGCGGACAGAAAGTGAATGACTGGGAAGTGCTTGGAAAAGAAATATATTATATGTGTCCGGACAATTATGTGATAGAAGATTGGACAGTTGCAGAATATCTTTGCCTGGTTGATTCGGGATGGGCAGGTTCATTTTGGAGAAAAGGAGTACTGAATGAAGAAGCAGGAAAATACTTTGAAGAACAGGAATTGGATTTTGATATTTCCAGTCGTATAAGAGACCTTTCTGAGTTGGAAAAACGGATTGTTGATGTAGTGAAGGCATATCGTAAGGGCGCGAGGATTATTATTATTGAGGATGAATTTGATGGTGTAAGTCAGACAGATATTATTAAATTTGGAAAAATTATACGCAGACTGATTCAGAGGAAGCTGGGCGTGATTGTGAATAGTAATTCGAATTTTATTATGTCGGAATTGTCTGATAAATTCATTATATTTGATAGAGGACATGTTGTGAAAAAATGTGCCAGAGAGTATATCAAAAATGAAGAACAATTAGAACGTTTTCTTCTTGGGGAAAACGTATTGCCGTCAAGGGAAAAAATAGAAGAACGAACAGAGATGTCCTGGAAAGAGGAAGACATTGTATACAGAATTAGAAATTTAAAAATTTTTCAAGATGATGTTAAAAATCTGAACTTTGCCAGAGGAGAAGTTGTAACATTGCTTACGCTCAACAGAAGAAAAAAAGAACTCCTTTTTTTAATCTTGTCGGGACGTATTAATGTTGAAAATGTTCATTATATTTTAAATGGAGAACGATATGACAATATAGATTGCAGCGAACTGACCAGAAAAAAAGTAGTGTCTGTCAGGGCGCTTGGGAGCCGAGAAGAAGTGTTTGAACATATGACTGTGGGAGAAAATCTGATGCTTCCTTCATTGGAGAAAATTTCATTTTGGGATTATATTCGTTCTTCAAGAAATATCCGGAAGATGATCCTGGAAGAAAATCATAACTTAAAAGATGTGAAAGCAGAGGGGTTGGGAATCAATGAGCGGATTCAAATGACTTTGGAACGCTGGTATATTTTTAATCCAATGGTATTGATTTTGTTTGAGCCATTTGCTCTGTGCGATGTAAACGGAGTGGATATAGTAAAAAAATATGTTAAAAAATTCTCAAACAATGGCGCAACAGTAATAATTGTAAGTACAAGAGAAGAATATATAGAAGATATTTCAGACCAAATCATACATATTGGCTAGTCTCCTAAAAATTCTCACACCTTTTCTAAATTTCCTCACATTGGAAAAACATGTTTATGATTTTATAATATAATTATTCCAAGAGAGAACTCAGAAAAAGAGAAAAAGGAGGAAAAGAAATGAAAAAGAAAATTTTAGCAGTGTTGTTATCAGCAGCTATGGTTGCTGCAATGGCAATGGGATGTAGTTCAGGCGGAGGTTCATCAGCAAAATCAGATGGTGAAAGCAAAGGAAAAGCAGAGGATATGACATTCGTTGTTGTTCCAAAATGTGTGCATGCTTGGTTCGATGAAGTAAATAAAGGTGCACAGAAAGAGGCAGATCTTCTTTCTGAACAGCTTGGGGTAGATGTGAAGATTGATTATCGTGCTCCAGAGTCAGCAGAAGTATCAGCTCAGAACTCAACACTTGAGCAGGCAGCTGCTACAAACCCAACAGCTATCTTGCTTGACCCAGTTGATTATGATGGAAGCGCAGATATCATTAAAGAGATTCAGGACAGAGATATCCCAGTTATCTTGTTTGATGCTCCTACACCAGAAGGAAGCGGACTTACATCTGTAGGTAATGACTTTGCAGAGCAGGCAACAATCGCTGTTGACATGCTTGTTGAGAAGATGGGAACAAAAGGAAAAGTTGCAGTTATGCAGGGTGCTCCTACAGCTCCTAACCATGCAGAGAGATATCAGGCACACTTAGATGCTCTTGCAAAATATCCAGACATTCAGGTAATTGATGGTGGTATTGACAATGATAACGTTGAGACAGCTCAGTCACAGGCAGCAGCTGTACTTGCAGCAAATCCTGACCTTACAGGATACTTAAACTGCGATGCATGCGGATCTGGTGTTGCAGCAGCAATCGAAGAAAAAGGTATGCAGGATAAAGTAACATTCGTAGCAATGGATAACCTGATTGAGATCCTTGATTATGTTAAGACAGGAACAATCACAGCTACATCTTCAACACTTCCTCAGGAGCAGGGTATGTATGCAGTATTAATGGCATATCAGGCAGCTCAGGGAATGCCTCTTCCAGCAAATGTTGATACAGGAATCGGACGTATTACAGCTGACAACATTGATGAGTGGATTGAGATTGTAAGTGCTAAATAAGTAAAAAGTTAAAGTTTTAAGATGACTACTAAGCGGGGACTTGTGACTGGATTTATTCAAGTTACTCGTCCCCGCTTCTTGAGTAAGGAGCATATCTATGAAAATATTAGAGGCGAAGAATATTACAAAGATGTTTCCGGGAGTTATCGCCCTGGATTCAGTAGATGTAGCCTTTGAACCAGGAGAAATTCATGCGATCATCGGAGAAAATGGAGCGGGAAAAAGTACACTGATCAAATGTCTTACCGGAGTATATGAACCGGAAGAAGGAGAAGTCATGATCGGTGGAGAAAATGCGATGAAGAATAAAGCACTCTTTGACAAAGTTGCGTATGTCCCACAGGAGATTGACCTGTTTGGTTATATGTCTGTTGCAGAGAACTTATTTATTCCGTATGAAAAATCAGGTGTCAAAGGAACTGTAAACCAAAAGGAACTTGAGAAACGGGCAATTCCGATTCTGGAAAAATTCTCGATTCCAGTAAAACCAAATGAATTAGTAAAGGATATCTCCATATCTTCTCAGCAGCTTCTTCAGATTGCCCGTGCAACTGTTCATGAAGATTATGATGTATTGATGCTTGACGAACCGACAACAAGTTTGACGAGCAGAGATACAAAGATATTGTTTAACATAGTAGAGAAAATAAAGAAAGAAAATAAGGCGATTATTTTTATTTCACATAAATTGGAAGAAATTTTCCAACTGGCGGATGTAATTACTGTTTTTAGAAACGGTAAGAAGGTTGCATATTCAGAGATTAAGGATGTAGATACTAACTGGGTTATCAAACAGATGACAGGTCGGGAACTGAATCAAAATGAGAGATTCTATTCTACAAAGGTATCTGACGAGGTGTTGCTAGAAGTAAATAATCTTACAGGTGAGAGATTTACCAATGTTAGTTTCAAACTGAAAAAAGGGGAAATCCTTGGGTTCTCTGGACTGGTCGGTGCTGGACGAAGCGAAGTTATGCAGGCAATCTTTGGATATCTTCCTGTATATAAAGGTTCGGTTAAACTGGACGGAGCGGACTGGAAACTTGGAGATACAAACTATTCGGTTAAGAATGGATTTATTTATCTTCCAGAGGAACGGAAAAAGCAGGGAATTTTGCCAGTGCTTTCTATTAGAGATAATATTTCTGTGTCAGTTTTGGATAATCTGAAGAGTGGAATCAGCATTTCTAGAAAGAAAGAAAATGAACTGGCAAAGAGTGTAATTGAAACTTATGATGTAAAGACACCGGGGGCAGACAAAGAAATTCAGTTTCTGTCAGGTGGTAACCAACAGAAGGTTATTATCGGGCGTGCCATGGCTTGTAAGCCGAAACTCCTGGTATTTGATGAACCGACAAAGGGAATTGACGTAGGAACAAAAACTGAAATTTACCGTCTTATGAAGAAGCTTGCAGAAGAAGAGGGAATCGGAATCATCATGATTTCATCTGAGATGGAAGAGATTAAGAAGTGCTCAAATAGAGTCATTGCAATGTATGAAGGTAAGATTGCAGGAGAGTTTGACGAATACACGGAACAGCAATCTATTTTGGGAGCAATTATTGGAGTGAATTCCTAATTACATTTTACAGCTGTATCAGAAAGTGATTCAGCTGGAGGAAAATAATTACGTAAATTCTTAGAAGGATGAAAGAGGAGTTTTAATATGAGTAGAGAAAATGAAAAACAAAAATCAGGCAATGCATTTATCAATGCATTGAAGAAAAGTAATATGACTGCGATGGCAGCAATATTAGTCGTTATGATTATTATTGCAAGTATTATATCTCCATATTTCTTAAATGTGTACAACCTGCAGTCAGTATTGCGTGATTTAGCATTCGTAGGTATGATTGGTATTGCTCAATCATTGCTTTTGCTAGTTGGAGAGTTAGATTTATCAGTAGGTAAGATTGCCTGCTTATCTGGTATCTTAACAGGCATGTTGATGGTAAATGTAGGACTGAATCCATGGTTGTGTCTTGTAATAGGACTAATTCTTGGATTATTGTTCGGATTTATCAATGGTATTATTATTACAAGGCTTCGTTTGAATTCAATGGTTGCTACAATCGGTATGCAGGGTGTATATGGTGGTATTAACTTGGTTATCACAAAAGGAAAAGCTGTTACAGGTATTCCAGCTGATACACAGGCACTTGGAAAACAGTCTATCGGACCTATACCAATTCCGTTTATTATTTGTCTTGTTGTTTTGATCCTGATTTTATTTATGGTAAAGAAGACAAAGACGGGTCGTTACATATATGCGATTGGTAACAGTAAAGAAGCAGCTAAGATTCTCGGAATCAAAGTAGATCGTATTCGTGTTATGATTTACTCTATTGTTGGATTTATTTCTGCACTGGCAGGACTTCTATATGTATGTCGCCTTGGCTCTGCACAGACAGCCATTGGTGAAGATTGGCCAATGAACTCTATAGCTGCATCTGTTATTGGTGGTGTTGCTCTTACAGGTGGCGTTGGTAATCCGGCAGGAGCTCTGATTGGAGCAGCTGTTATTACAATTATCCAAAATATTATTGTACTGTTCGGCGTTAACTCTTATTGGCAGTCAGCAGTTAGTGGTATTGTCGTAGTACTTGCTATTTCCTTCAGCTCTATTTCCACTATCGTTCGTGAAAACAGACAGAAGAGAATCAAATTGAACTAAACAGACAGATATTTATAGGACTGGTGGATGTTTTGCAATATTGCCAGTCCTGAATCTTAAAAGGGGGAACGTAAATGAAATTAGGATTAAATCTTTCGTTTGCAGTAAAACGCTGGTTGGATCCAGTTGAATTAGCAAAGATGATAAAAGAGGATTTTGGAGTAGATCATGTACAGTTCACATGGGATCTGATTGATCCGTGGTGGCCGCAGGCACAGAGAGATGTTATGGTCTATCAATATAAAGATGCATTTGCAGATGCAGGAATTACAATCGATGCAACATTTGGTGGACTTGCATCCTATTCTTACGCCCATTTGCTGGCACCGATAAAAGTACAAAGGGATATCGCTTTTACATTTTTTAAAAGAGCAATTGATATGACTGTTGATATGGGAGCAAAAATCATGGGAACACCTGTCGGTGGTATGGATTACCATGATGCGAGAGATCCGCAGAGACGTGAAGAACTTTATCAGGATATGCTTGAGTATTTAAGGAAACTTGCCGAGTATGGAAAAACGAAAGGTTTGGAAGAGATTCACATTGAGGCAACACCTTTGATTACGGAATTTCCACATAGTCCGGAAGTGTCAGTTCAGATGATGAAGGATTTGGAAGGTACAGATATTCCAATCAAACTTTTGGTAGACTGGGGACATGCACTTTATAAACCACTTTTAAAAGAAGAAGCAGATATTGAACTCTGGTTCAAACAGTGTGCTCCATATATCGGTTCTATTCATTTACAGCAGACAGATGGCCAGTGGGACAGACATTGGGATTTCACTCATGAAGGAGGAATCATTACACCGGAGTTGATTAAAAAAGCAACAACAGAAGCAGGGCTGGATGATATTACACAGTACTTGGAAGTTGTAACAATATTTGAAGATGATGACGATGCTGTCTATGAAGGCATGAAGAAGACAATGGATTATCTTCACAAAGAACTTGGATGTTAGGAGGCGGGAAGCATGGATTATAAAGAAACTTATGAAAAGATCCTCGGAGAATACAGACAAGTATTTGAGAGAGTCGACCAGGATAATATGCGCGCATTTATTGACGAAGTAAAGGCACATGACCGCATTTTCCTAATTGGTGTTGGACGTGAAGGTATGGCAACCAGAGCATTTGCTATGCGACTGATGCATATGGGAAAAGAAATTCATTGGATTTGGGATGATACAACACCATCTATCGGAGAGGGAGATTTACTGATTGCGACTCTTGGAGATGGACGTATCGGGCATATTAATTACATTTGCGAGCGTGCGAAAGAAGCAGGGGCAATGATTTATGTTGTGACAGGATCTCCAAGTGGTGACACTGCAAAAAATGTTGCGGATAAAGTATTTTTCGTGCCGGCAGCAGTATATAGAGGAACAGATGATGTAGTTCCATCCTTCCAGCCAATGGGAAATCTCTTTGAGCAATGTTTGTTGATATTATTTGATATTATTATCATGACAATTGTGGATGAGACACCGGGGCTTACATTTGAAAAAATGTCGAAGAATCATCGTAATGTTGAATAATTATAAAGAATGTACAAGGAGGTACCACAAATGGGAACAAAAAAGATCTTAAATAAGGATGTGTCAAATGTTGTAGAGGAAAGTCTTGCGGGATATCTGATGGCTTATAGAAAATATTATAAAAAAGTCGGTGAGTACAATGCATTTACCTATAAAGGGCATAGAAAAGATAAAGTTGCCCTTGTAATTGGTGGAGGAAGCGGACATGAGCCGTTGTTTACAGGATATTGCGGAGCAGGACTTGCTGATGCAGTTGCATGTGGAAATGTTTGTGCATCTCCGAACCCTGAATTGATCATGGAAGCTGCAAAGGCAGTAGATCAGGGAAAAGGTGTTCTGTTTGTATATGGAAACTATGCAGGAGATAACCTGAACTTTGATATGGCAGAGGAAATGTGTCAGGCAGAGGGTATGAAGACAGCCCATGTGCGTGAGTGGGATGACTTTGCATCTGCACCAAAAGAGAGAATTACAGATCGCCGTGGTATTGCCGGAGACGTATATACAATCAAGATTGCCGGAGCTGCGTGTGATGCAGGGTTGAGCCTTGAAGAAGTTGTTCGTATTACAGAAAAAGCTAGAGATAACACAAACACAATTGGACTTGCAACATCTCCGGGAACACTTCCGGGAAATGATAAACCGACATTCGAAATCGCAGATGACGAGATGGAATTTGGAATGGGACTTCACGGTGAACCGGGAATTGAGCGTACAAAGATGATGCCTTGCAGTGACATGGTTGATCGTATGTATAAAGAATTGAAAGAAGAGATGGGATTAAAAGAAGGAGATGAGATTGCAGTTCTTGTCAATGGACTTGGTTCCACACCACTTCTTGAGTTGAACTTGGTGTTCTATGAGTTACATAAACGTATGCATAAAGATGGTCTTAAAATCTATGACACAGAGATTAAGACATATTGTACATGTATGGAAATGGGTGGATTTTCCATTACTTTCTTGAAATTGGACGATGAACTGAAACCGTATTATGATGCACCATGCTATTCTCCGTATTATGCGAAAGGTTCTGTATCAGGAGAAGCAATCGAGGATGATGGTGAGGACGAGGAAATCGAGTTTGATGAAAACGATGTTAAGCCAGCTGAAATCGTAAGAAGTAAAGAAGGAGAGTTGACAGAACTTAACGCAGAAGATACAAGAAATATGCTGCTTTATATCGCAGATAAAATTATTGCAAATAAGCCATATCTGACAGAGATTGACAGTGCTATCGGTGATGGAGATCATGGAATCGGTATGGCAGGTGGAATGCAGAAGGCAAAGAAGAAACTGCTTAAGATGGCAGGTGAGGAGAATGCTTACCAGCTCTTTGAGACGGCAGGACAGGCAATGCTTATGTCTATGGGTGGAGCTTCAGGAGTTATCTTCGGAAGTCTGTATCTGGCAGGAGCAAAAGGTATGGATCCAAAGTCTGTTATTACATCAAAAGATCTTGCCGACATGGAGAAGAAGAGCCTGGAGGCAATTCAGGAAAGAGGAGGAGCACAGGTCGGAGACAAGACTATGGTAGATGCTCTTTCACCAGCAGTAGATGCACTTGCAGCAAATGCTGATAAAGGTCTTCTTGAAATGTTGAAGGCGGCTGAGGCGAGCGCAAAGCAGGGTGTTGAAGATACAAAGAAATATGTTGCAAAATTCGGACGTGCAAAATCGCTACTTGAGAGAGCGATTGGACATCAGGATGCAGGAGCAACATCTGTATATCTGATTTTCCAGGGAATGAGAGAATTCGTGGAAGGAAAACTTGCATAAAACTGTGTAGTATAGATTACTGAAAAATTGAAGACTTATATGATGATGTGGCGTGGTGAAATAGCCACGCCGTAGTGAAAAATGGGAGAAAAGAATGTTAGCGACGTTAAAAGAAGTACTTGAAAAAGCAGAACAAGGTAATTATGCAGTAGGAGCATTTAACTGTACTTCTCTGGAGTCTGGAATGGCAATTGTGGAAACAGCAGAAGAGCTCAATAGTCCAGTGATTTTACAATATGCAGATTCCCATAGACATCTGATTTCTATAGATGTTATTGGACCGATTATGTTACAGCTTGCAAAAATAGCGAAAGTACCAGTCGTAGTACATTTGGATCATGGCGCAAGTATTGAAAGTTGCAGACATGCAGTTGATATGGGATTTACTTCTGTGATGTATGATGCATCTGCGAAGCCGTTTGAGGACAATGTAGCTGAAACAAGAAACGTTGTGGAATATGCACACGAAAGAGGTGCTTCAGTAGAGGCGGAACTTGGACATATATTGACTTCCAAAGCAGGAGCTGCTGAAGGCAATGGGAAATCCTATACTCGTGAAGAAGCATATACAGATCCTGAGATGGCAAAAGAATTTATCGAAAGGACAAATGTGGATGCACTTGCAATTGGATTTGGAACAGCGCATGGAATTTATACGGAAAAACCCGTATTGGATTTGAACCATATTGCGTTGATAAAAAGTGCAAAAGATATTCCATATGTTATGCATGGAGGTTCCGGACTCAGTGAGGAAGAGTACAGAACAGCAATTCATAACGGAATTCGTAAGATTAATTACTATACTTACCTGTCATTGGCTGGTGGAAGAGGTGTGATGCAGTATCTCGAGGATAAAAAAGATAAGGATGCAATTTACTTTGAAGATATAGCAAAAGCAGGGATTACAGCAATGAAGGCAGATGTGAAAAGAGCAATGAAGATTTTTGAATCGGATGGAAAAATATAACCATCGGCGTACTTATAGATATGCTTAAGATAGCAGAAAATCCCTGGTGAAAACCGGGGATTTTCTGCAAGAAATCCCAATTGCGCTAATTAGTAAAAATGAATATAATAAATTTATTTAGATCAGGAACAAAAGGAGGTAAGACATGAGTAAAAAATTATATTTTGGAAGTAATTTGAAAATGTATAAGAATATTAAGGACACGGTAGAATATCTTCAGAAATTAGTAGAGAATACGAAAGATATCAGCCGGGAAGAGATAGAATTATTTATTATCCCGTCTTATACCACTCTTGAAAGTGCTACGAAAAATGTTGACCGCGCTTATGTAAAGCTGGGCGCTCAGAATATGTGCTGGGAAGATGAAGGACAGTTTACAGGAGAAATTTCACCGCTTATGCTAAAAGAGTTAGGGTTGGATCTTGTAATGATCGGACATTCTGAGAGAAGACATGTGTTTGGCGAGA
Source organism: Dorea sp. 210702-DFI.3.17 (assembly GCF_020560825.1). Classification (NCBI taxonomy): domain Bacteria; kingdom Bacillati; phylum Bacillota; class Clostridia; order Lachnospirales; family Lachnospiraceae; genus Dorea; species Dorea sp. 210702-DFI.3.17. The sequence continues at coordinate 28,641 of NZ_JAJCNB010000013.1, read as the reverse complement.
CTGATGTTGAGGAAAATAAAAAAGTAAAAGCAGCTTTAAACCATGGCTTTACAACACTTTTATGTATTGGTGAAACAGCAGAAGAAAAAGACTTTGGAATTAGTGCAGAAGTCCTTCGGACTCAGTTGAAAATAGGATTTCATGATGTTCCGGTATCTCAGGTTCCGAATATCTGGGTTGCATATGAGCCGGTATGGTCTATTGGTGTAAACGGAACTCCGGCATCGGCAGATTATGCAGAGAAGATGCACAAGGTAATTAAAGCATGTTTGAGAGAAATTTTTGGTGATGTTGCTGATGAAATCCCTGTATTATATGGAGGAAGTGTAAATCCGGGAAATGCAAATGAATTAATTGTTCAACCGTCGATAGATGGGTTGTTTACGGGAAGAGCAGCATGGCAGGCGGACAATTTTGATAAGTTGATTCGTGATGCAAAGGCAACATATGAAGCAAAGTAAAGAATGTTAAAAAGTAAAGGGGGCAAAAATAAGCCCCCTTGATTTATAAATTTTTAAGCAAATCTTTTAACGTTTTCTCAACAGAATCTGTCGTGTGTGTTGCGTAATCAGCAACGCCGGTGGCAGCAGTCGTCATAGCATAGCTTGTGTTGGACAGCTGCAACATTTCCAAATCATTGTACTGATCTCCGAATGTGATACCATTCTTTGGATCCATGCCAAGGGAAGATACGATATTGGAAAGAGCAGAACCTTTATTGGCATTCGGAGCAATAAAATCAATCCAGATATTTCCAGAGGTTACAATCTTGATTCGATCACCGAAACGTTCTTGAAAATAGGCGCGAAGACGTTTTTCGGTTCCATCAAAATCACATACTGCGATTTTGATAAAAGGCTCCTTGATATCACGCACATTTTGAACAACGTCCATGTCATAACCGACATCGTTACGGATATGATCGATGTAGTCAGAATCTTTTGAGTCGGTATATCCGGTTCGGGCTGTAGAAATTAAAGTGTGGCAATGACCATATTCTTTTGCAGCGTCTGCGATTTCATAGATAAGACCAGTATCAATATGTCCTAATGAGACAATCTTGCCATCATGTACACACATAGATCCATTTTCTGCAACATAGGAGATATCATCCTTCACAGGGGCAAATAGACGACGGAGATTTTTGTACTGGCGGCCGCTGGCTGCAATAAAATGTATTCCATGTTCTTTTAACTGACGGATAATGTCAAATAATTCTGGATTCAGTTCAGTCGCGTGACCATGAAGTAAAGTTCCGTCTACGTCGCTGGCAATATATTGTATCATAGTGTTCCCTTTCTGTATTTATGTATTAATTGTCGTACCTGTGTTGATAATAGAAATCTTATCTATTATAATATAAAAAGGCGTCAAAGAAAAGACGACAATGAAAAGAGGAGGCTATAACGTCATGAAAATCGGAATTGGTAATGATCATGCTGCAGTAGACATGAAGAATCAGGTAGTAGAGTACCTGGAAGGAAAAGGATATGAAGTTGTGAACTTTGGTACAGATACATATGAGAGCTGTAATTATCCAGAGTACGGCGAGAAAGTTGGACGAGCTGTTGCAGCAGGAGATGTAGATCTTGGTATCCTGATCTGTGGTACAGGAGTTGGAATCTCTTTGGCAGCAAATAAAGTAAAAGGTGTTCGTGCAGTTGTTTGCTCAGAGCCATATTCTGCAAAACTTTCCAGACAGCATAACAATACCAATATTCTGGCATTCGGTGCCCGTGTAATCGGAATTGAGCTTGCAAAGATGATCATCGATGAATGGTTAAGCGCAGAATTCGAAGGTGGAAGACACCAGACCAGAGTAGATATGATTACAGCAATTGAGAATAAATAAGCAAAAAATAATCAGTAAAAATAATCAGTAAAATAATCAGTAAACAAAACTGTTGCTTTGTGAAGGATAATCTGACGAAGCAGCAGTTTTTTGTGCTATAAAAGTATTCGAAGGAAATTGCCAGTGAAAGTTTATCTGTGCAGAAAATTTTTTTGGAAATCTGTACATTTCCACATTTTAGAAAAATCACCTATCTGATTTTTGAGTCATACTATAATATAAAAAGATTTTGAGGAATAAATATGCCATATTCTATGATGTTAGATAGTGGTCACGGGGGAAGTGATCCTGGAGCAGTTTATCGGGGGCGCCGTGAAAAAGATGATACATTAAGGCTGACGCTTGCAGTGGGAGAGATTCTTCAGGAAAATGGAATTGAGGTACTTTACACCAGGACAACAGATGTGTATTTGTCCCCATATGAGCGGGCAGTAGAGGCAAATCAGGCAGGAGTGGATTTTTTCCTGTCGATCCATCGAAACTCTTATCCGACAGATAATGAAGTAATGGGAGTGGAAAGTCTGATCTATGATTTGTCTGGACTTAAATATCAGATGGCGCAGGAAATCAATGAACAATTGGAGACGGTGGGGTTTGTAGATCTGGGGGTGAAAGCAAGACCGAATCTTGTAGTGTTGAAGCGGACACGGATGCCAGCTGTACTTGTAGAGGCTGGATTTATCAATTCAGATACGGATAATGAATTATTTGATTCTAATTTTCAGGATATTGCACAGGCAATTGCAACAGGAGTCCTGGATACATTGGAAAATGCCGGAGTTCTGAAAGAACCGGAAACGCCGGTGGAACAGACGAAGTACCGTATTCAGGTCGGACTGTTCCGGAACCGGAACAATGCAGCGAGGCAGCAGGAAACACTGGAAGACCGTGGATTTCCGGCATATATAGATCAATGGAAACAATATTACAGGGTGATTTCCGGAGAATATGATATGCTGGACGAAGCAGTGGCGGCACAGAGAAGACTTAAGAGAGCCGGATTTGAGACGCTCTTGATACAATAATCATTCAGGTACTCGCTTTGAGCCAACGCCCAGACTAAAATTGTTCAGGTGCTCATTCAGAGCCAGCCTCCCAACTAAAATTATTCAGATACTCGTTCAGAGCCCAACGTCCCAACTAAAAAGCAGTTGTGACGTGTGGCGTATCCGCCAGATAGAATTTTAAAAACAACTTTAAAAATGTAATCATTTTACAGTTGTTTTATAAAATTCTGCCTGGCTCTGAACGAGTACATTTTACAAAGATTTAGCATTTCTCTGTAAACTGATTTAACATGCAGTTCCTATAATGTACATGAAGAAAAGAAAGAGATGGTGCGGACCACATGAAGATGTGAGAGCATCTAAGATATCAGAGGTGCGCAGTAGAAGTATGTCATGCAATTGCATGACGCGCATCTCGCAGCAAGAATGCCGAGGCATTCTTGAAAGTTGTTTCATATGCAGGGAGGAATGAATATGAGATTTTTATGGGAAATGACAGGAAAAATATTTGGAGCGGAAGCACAGGACGGAACATTTTTATCAGCAAATGTATTGCTGTGGAGTGTTATAACATTTATAGTTGGAATATTCTTCTGCACGGCAATTGGAAAAATTGCATTGATTGACTGTATAGCAAATGTAATGTGTGTTGCTGTTTATGCCGGAGTGATCGGCGGAGTGATCGGTGGATTTTTATTCCTGATACACAGACATAACGGGAAACAGTTATAAGAGTTAAAAAGTATAGAGGATTAATAGAAGATATTTACATCAAAAGATATAAAGAAAAGGCATGTTCTGAAATTTTAAGAACTTGCCTTTTCTTTTTAATTTACGCGAGCAACGAGCCAAAGTCCGTGCTTGCACGAGACCTTGGCGACTGCCGCGATAACTTGAGAAACTCGCGAAGCGTGTTTCTCATAGTTATTATGTATCTACAAAAAACTGTTCGGAACAGAATTTGTAGATATGTTTACTTATTATTCATCAAAATCCTCATCGGACTCCGTCTTCTCCGGCAGATACACATGAACTTTCTCAATACGGTTTTTATCCAGAGATTCGACAACCAGACGGATACCGTCTTCCGTTGTAATAGAATCGCCGAGTTCCGGAAGCCGGTCCAGATGCTCGATGATAAATCCACCGAGGGAATCATATTCTTCAGATTCCAGATTCAGTTCCAGATGGTCATTGAAGTCGTCCAGGTTGACAGAACCTTCTACCAGATATTCTTTGTCAGAAATTTTGTGAACAAAATCTTCTTCATTCTCGTCATATTCGTCATGAATTTCACCGACAATTTCTTCCAGGATATCTTCCAGTGTGATCAAACCGGAAGTTTCACCATATTCATCCAGAACAATTGCGATGTTAAAGGATGTCTGACGCATCTCCACAAGAAGCTCGGAAATATTCTTATACTCATAAGTAAAATAAGCTTCTCGCATAATATCCCGGATATGGAATTCTTTTGTGTTTCCGTAATCGTAAAGTAACAAGTCTTTCATGTTAATCGTACCGATCACATTGTCGGTCGTATCTTCATAAATCGGCAGCCTTGTGAATTTATCTTCGCGGAAAATGTCAATCAATTCTTCATATGTGCAGTTTACATCTGCAAATGTTACGTGAACGCGGGGAACCATAACATCTTTAGCTTTTGCATCTCCGAGATCTACCACATTGTAGATCATTTCTTTCTCTTCGGATTCGATAACGCCGTCTTCATGGCTGACATTTACGATAGTACGAAGTTCATTCTCGGTCATGGCGCGTTTGTGGTCATTCGGATCTACGCGTAAAATGAAAAGAACAACGTTGGTCAGACCATTGATAATGAAGACGAACGGTGTCATGATCTTCATAAATATATGGATGATTGGTGCGTATGCCAGAGATACCTTCTCAGCGTGGATGGTAGCCATTGTCTTCGGTGTAATCTCACCGAAAAGCAGAATCGCTACAGTTAAAATTCCGCTGGCGATTGCGACCATGGAGCCTCCGAGACTGTAAGCCAGGGTCGTGGTCAGCGATGCGGCAGAAAGGTTCACGATGTTGTTACCGATCAGTATAGCGGTTAGCATGTTAGAAGAATCATCCGTAATTTTTAATACAGTTTTTGCGTTTTTGTTGCCTTCATCGGCAAGGTTGCGGATTCGAATTCGGTTTACTGTTGTAAGTGCAGTCTCCGCAGAAGAAAAGAAAGCAGATAGTGCTAACAGTACAATCAGTACAATAAATAGTATAGTATCATTCGAGTCCAATGATAAATCACTCCTTTTTGATAATTGTGTAATTAAGAGTAATATACAGCATTTACGGAGATTTTGCAAGAAGAAAGGAAGTATCGCAGTTTTCATATTGCAGTTTTGAAAGGTAAATTTATTTTATAGCCTGCCAATTTTGTGATTTCACATATTTACACATTTCTTATAAATTTAGGAAAGTTATCCACATTGAATGATTACACTGACTCCCTCTCTAAAAAATGTGCATAAATTTGTGTTTTCTCTTAGCTCTTTCCTGTTCTCTGCTCATTTTTCTTCCTTTGCGATAAAGTTTTTCTTTTATTTTACCTTATCGCAAAGAAATCAACTTATTTTTTCAGCACTATTAGTGCGAATTATTTTTACCTTTCAAAACTGCTTTTATAGTGAAAAGAATATTTTTACCGCTGCAAAAAAAAAGAAAAAACTTGACAAATAAAAAGAAAAGAATATAATGTAACTAATTCGATCGAAGAAAGCAAGACAAAGAAGTCAGATGATTTTTTGTCTTGCTTTTTTATTAGCATCTGTTAGCAGGCAGATGCTAATAAAAAATAGATAAAACGTTTTACTAATTCTTGTGAATTGAGCACAAAATGTCAGAAAATTAATATGTATAATGTTGCATAGTGCAAAAAATAAAAAATGAAATATTGTGAAATGTGACGATTGACGCGTGCAAAATTGGCTGGTAAGATAAAAATACATTAATTGATAAAACGTTTTACCAAAAGGAAATTCAAGAAAAGAGGAGGAAAATGGACAATGAAGAAAAGAATCGTAAGTGTATTACTGGTTATGGCAATGTGTGTAAGCATGTCTGCTTGTGGAAGTAAGGGTGCTGAGAAGAAATCAGATGAGAGTGCTTCTGGTCAGAAAAAAGTTGCAGTTGTATATGCAGGTAATCTTGGAGATAAATCTTACAATGATTCATGCAATGAAGGTGCAAAAAAAGCAGAAAAAGAATTGGGTGTAAAAGTAAAGACACTTGAAGGAACTACAGCAGATGAGTGGGAAGCTAATTTCCTTGCAGCAGCAGAAGGTGGATATGATTTAGTATTATGTTCTAACTCCAACTTTGAAGAATATTTGAAGAAATATGCAGCAGATTATCCGGATGTAAAATTTGCGATTATTGATACTACTGTAGATGCCGATAATGTAGAATCCATTAGTTTTGCACAGAACGAAGGATCATTCTTAGCAGGAGCGGCAGCAGCAATGTTCACTCAGAAAACAGATATTGAAGGTGTAAATGCAGATCATACAATCGGCTGGGTCGGAGGTATGGACGTCCCAGTATTGCATGATTTCTATACAGGATATGAACAGGGCGCAAAATATGTTGACCCAGATGTAAAAATTCTTCAGTCATTTGCAGGTTCCTGGTCAGATCCTTTAAAAGGAAAAGAATTAACACTTGCACAGTATGAGCAGGGTGCAGATATTGTTATGAATGTTGCATCTGGAACAGGTACAGGAGTTCTTGAAGCTGCGAAAGAAGCAGATGAATATGCAATTGGTGTTGATTTGAATCAGGATAATGATCAGCCGGGACATGTACTTACATCTATGGTAAAAAGAGTAGATACTGCATCCTATGAAGTTATTAAATCTATTACTGATGATACATTTAAAGGTGGAACTGTTAAATACATGGATGTTGCAGGTGATGGCGTATCATTAACAGATTTCAGTGTTATGAAAGAATCATTGGGTGATAAATTCCCACAGGATATTGTTGATAAAATCAATGAACTTGCCGATAAAATCAAATCAGGCGAAATTAAAGTTGATAATTATGAAGGATTTGGCGAAAACAAATAGAATCTGAAATTGAAATAAGGGGGCTTGTACAGACCAAGGCCCCTTTTTCCAAAGAGGAAGTGACAAAATGAATGATTATATCGTGGAAATGAAAAAAATCCGAAAAACTTTCGGTGAAGTACAAGCTGTAAAAAAAGGCGAATTTAATTTGAAAAAAGGCGAAATCCATTCATTGATCGGTGAAAATGGTGCAGGAAAATCAACAATGATGAAAATGCTTTACGGAATGTATGGTATTGATGATGGAGAAATTATCATTGGAGGAGAGAAGGTAGAAAATTTATCACCTAAAATTGCTATAGAAAAAGGAATCGGTATGGTACATCAGGAGTTCATGCTGGTAGATGAACTGACTGTATTGGAAAATGTTATTTTAGGTTTTGAACCGAGAAAGGGTCTGACAATTGATTTTGACAGTGCACGAAAAAATATTCAAAAATACATTGATCACTATGGAATGGATGTACAATTAAATAAAAAGATCAATCAGATATCAGTAGGAGAAGCACAAAGGGTTGAAATCATAAAAACTCTTACAAGAGGAGCTAATATTATAATTTTAGATGAACCAACAGCAGTACTTACTCCGCAAGAGACTCAGCGATTGTTTGAGATACTTCAAAATTTGAAAAATGATGGTAAATCAATTGTATTTATTTCTCATAAGCTTAATGAAATAATGCAAATATCGGATCGTATCAGTGTTATGAGACAAGGTGAATATATGGGCACGGTCGATAAAAAAGATACGAATCAAGCAGAACTGGCAAAGATGATGGTGGGTAGAGAAGTTTTCTTGAATATTGAAAAAAAGCAGGCCCATATCGGAGATACTGTGCTGAAAATTGATAATCTATGGACTTCTGGAGAAAAAGAAATGTCTAAAATCAGAGGCGTTTCGCTAGAGGTTAAGTCGGGAGAAATTGTCGGAATTGCCGGAATAGATGGCAATGGACAAAGTGAGTTGATTGAGGCAATCTGTGGATTGCGTAAAGTAGAAAAAGGAAGCATACTTTTAGACGGAAAAAATATAACTAATGAATCTGTGAAAAAAATAAGAAAAGCAGGATTGTCACATATACCTGAGGATAGAAATGTCAGAGGGTTAAATAGAAGTATGACAATAGAAGAAAATATTGTTGCAGCCCAGATTTCAGATGCTCCTTTTTCAAATGGAATTATGTTGAATAATACAAAGATGTTGGAATACACAAATGAATTAATAGATAAATTTGATATTCGTCCGCGAAATCCACAAACGTTGACTCAAGGAATGTCGGGTGGAAATGCTCAGAAGATTGTTGTTGCACGAGAAGTATCTATCGGCGGAAAAGTATTAATTGCATCTCAACCGACTCGAGGCGTAGATATCGGGGCGATAGAGTCAATACGAACGATATTGATGGATGTAAAAGAAAAAGGACTCGGAGTGTTGCTTGTATCAGCAGATTTGGAGGAAATATTTTCATTATCAGATAGAATAATCGTAATGCATGAGGGTGAAATTACAGGAAATCTTCAAGTGGACGAAGCTGATGAAGAGAAAGTAGGACTCTTGATGATGGGAGGAAAACGCAGAAAGGAGAAGTGTCATGAATAGTGCAGTAGAGAGTGTTAAAAAAATATTACTTACAATGTTACTTGCACTGGGAGTAGGAGCAATTATTATTCTTGTAATTGGACAAAATCCTATCGAAGCATATGCGGCTTTGATAAAAGGAGCATTTGTGGGGAAAAGAGCATTTGGCACAACTTTGGCAAGTTTAACTCCTTTGCTTTTGACTACAGTTGCATTTGCCTTGGCGGCAAAAGCGGGAGCTTTTAACGTTGGAGTAGAAGGTGAAGTGTTTCTTGGAGGAATTGTAGCGGCATATATCGGAATTAATTGGACTTTTTTGCCAAAGCCATTGTTGTTGATAGCTTGTTTCGCAGGCGCAATTGTTGTAGGAGCTGCTTGGGCTTTTATTCCGGGGATACTGAAGGCTTTATACAATGTAAATGAAGTGTGTACTACTATTTTGATGAATACAGTCGCATTATATATTACTTCTTATTTAGTGAATGGACCAATGAGTGCTGGAGGAGCGAATGCACAAACCCCACCTGTACAGGTAACATTACCTAAATTTTTAAAACCAAGTAACGCAAATGTAGGTTTGTTTATTGCTATCTTCGTAATTGTTATAGTAGTAATTGTGTTGAATAAAACTAATATCGGGTACAAGATCCGAACCGTTGGATTAAATCCAAAACACGCAGAATATGTAGGAATTAATCCGAGAAAAGTGTTCGTGGGAACAATGATGGCAAGTGGAGCAATTGGAGGAATTGCCGGTTGCATAGAAGTCCTTGGATCATATGGATATTTCTTAAATAATTTTGCATATAATTTGGGAACAAATGGAATGCTGGCATCATTGATCGTTAAAAATGACATTGTATTTGGTCCATTTATGGCATTTTTCCTTGCAGTATTAAAATCTGGTGCTATGGGAATGCAACAAAATACCGGTGTGCCAAAATCTATTATTGATACAATTACAGCAGTATTTATCATTATTGCAACTATGGAATTGTTGTCTCAGATAAAGATAAAGCGGAAAAAGAAGAAAGCAGTTAAAGAACAGGAGGCAAATGCATGAAATTAGAACAGATTTTTAGTGTCTCTTTGATATATGCATCGATCAGATCGGCTACACCAATTATTTATGCTGCGCTGTGTGCAGCGATTACACAACAGGCTGATATTTTAAACATCGGTACAGAAGGAATTATGCTGACGGGAGCATTTGCAGCGGTTGCAGTCAGTTATTTCTCTGGAAGCTGGCTTATGGGAATTTTAGCAGCCATGATGGCAGGATTTGTGATATCTGGAATTATGGCAGTGGGACATATTAAATATAAAGCAGATATTTGTGCCATTGGTATGGGAATAAATTTATTTGCTCTTGCTATTACTAAATTTATGTTGAATGTCATCTTTGATACAAGTGGTACATTTACTGATCCAGATGTGAAGGCAATTCCACGAGTGGATATTCCATTTATAAAAAATATTCCTATATTAAAAGATATTTTTAATGGTTGGGCCGTGACGGAATGGTTTATGATTGTTTTAATCTTGATTTTGACATTTTTATTATATCGTACCCGTTGGGGATTGAGATTAAGAGCAGTGGGACAGTTCCCTATGGCAGCGCAAACAGCTGGAATAAATGTTATTTCCATGAAATATCAGGCGATTCTTATTTCAGGTTTGGTAGGAGGCCTGGCCGGAGCTCATTTGTCACTGGGATATAGTACTATGTTTACAGAAAATATGACAAGTAACAGAGGTTTTATGGGTGTAGCAGCAATGTACTTTGGACATGCAAATCCAGCTCTTACAGCAGTTGGTTGTCTTGTGTTTGGTGTGGCAGATTCTGTTGGAGCCAGACTGCAGGCATATGGATTGCCTTCACAGTTTGTCCTGTTAATGCCATATGTAGTTACAATTGTAGTATTGTCAATATCTATGATTTCAAAGAAAGTAGCAACAGATAGAAAGAAGAGTTCTCTAAATGTTGTAAAACAGGAGGCGGTCTAATGAAAAAACTAAAAAATGTGTTGAATGAGCACAAAGAAGAATATATAAAATATTTGTCAGAGCTAGTTTCGATAGACACGCAGGACTTGGGACATGGAATTGATGGTGGAAGAGAAGAAAAAGGTCAGGAATATCTGATTAAGTTGCTTGAAAAAATGGGTGCAGATAAAATTGAAAAAGATGCTTTGGAAGAAGAGACCATAAAAAAATGTCTGCAGCTTTATAATGAAGGGAATCTGGGTCATAATTATGATCATCGCTATAATGTATATGCTACATTTGCTGGAAAAGGTGGAAAAAGCATAATGTTTAATGGCCATATGGATACAATGCCTCCGGGAGATTTGAGTAAATGGATAACAAAACCACATTGCCCGGATATTAGAGATAATAGAATGTATGGCTTAGGAACAGCAGATATGAAGGGCGGATTGATGGCTTCAGTTCTGGCAATAAAACTATTGAAAGATGCTGGAATAGAACTTCCGGGAGATGTGATAATTACATCTGTGTGCGATGAAGAAGGCGGAGGCAATGGCTCGATGCTTGCTGCTATGAATGGAAAGAAAGCAGATGGAGTTGTCGTATGTGAAGGTACAAGCGACGAATTGATTGTTGCTCACATGGGATTTGTATTTTTCGATGTAAAAATTGAAGGTAAAGCAAATCATTCTGGTGCCAAATGGCTTGGAGTAAGTGCAATCGAAAAAGCAATCAAACTTATTCGTGGATTAGAAGAACTGGAACATGGTTGGTTAATGGAATATAAACATCCATTACTTCCGGCTCCAAGCCTTAATGTAGGAGTAATAGAAGGTGGTACAGCTGGTTCTACTGTTGCAGGAGAATGCGAATTTAAGGTTTGTGTTCACTATTTGCCAGAAATTATGAGTTATGAAAAAGTAGTATCAGAATTTACAGATACTATTGAAGGCATTGCGAATGGCGATAAATGGTTGAAGGACCATAAGCCAGAAATTAGTGTTTATCAGGCAGGTGGAGCCTTTGAAATGGAAAGAACTCATCCATTTGTTGAGGCATTTGCAGAAGGATATAAGCAAGCGAAAGGCAGAACTCCTAATATTGTCGGTTCACCATCTGGGTGTGATTCCAGAATATGGAAAAATGTTGCAAAATGTCCGACCATTCAATTTGGACCGGGAAATTTGGAACAATGTCATTCCGTAAACGAATATTTGGATATGGATGCGTATTTAGAATCGATTTTGATATATGCAGAATTAATACTTGCATGGGGAAAAAATAAATAAATACAAGGAAGGTAAAATTATGAGTAAAAAAGTATTATTAGCAGGTGAATCATGGATGAGTAATACAACTCATACAAAAGGATTTGACAGTTTTTTTACAGGAGTATATGAGACAGGAGAGACACTACTCGTCGAGGCCTTGGAAGCGAATGGTTATGATGTGACATTTCTTCCGAACCATCTTGCAGGAGAAAAATTTCCATTTTCATTAGAAGAGTTAAAAGAATATGATTGCATAATTTTGTCGGATATTGGAGCAAATACGCTGTTGCTTCCGGCGGTTACATTCAGCAAAAGTGTAAAAATGCCTAATCGAACGAAGATTATCCGGGATTATGTGTTGGATGGCGGATCATTACTTATGATTGGAGGATATCTGACATTTTCTGGAGTTGATGCGAAAGGTAAATGGCATGATACAGCAGTGCAGGATGTTCTTCCGGTAGAAATATTGACGGTTGATGATCGTATGGAGCATTGTGAGGGAGTAAAACCGGTGACAATAAAGGAACATAAAGCGCTGCAAGGTGTTGGAAGTGACTGGCCGGAAGTTCTTGGTTATAACAAAACCGTTGCAAAACCAGAGGCAGATGTGGTTGCGACAATAGAAGGAGATCCGTTTATTGCATTTGGAGAATATGGAAAAGGACGGAGCGCCGTTTTTACAACAGATTGTGCTCCACATTGGGCACCGCCGGAGTTTTGTGAGTGGGAAGATTATAATAATGTCTGGGCTGGAATTGTAGACTGGCTTACGGAATAGAGGATAACGTCTGTGGCTTTTGAGGCTGCAGGCGTTTGCTTTATAATGGAGGATAAAAATAATGAAAATGACAGAAAAAGAATTTTTAATGAATTTGTTAAGTATTCCTAGTGTAAATGGTGAAAATTCAGAAAAGGATATCGCTGTATATATACAACAATTTATGGTGGAAAGTGGGATTGATGCACAAATACAATTCATTGATGAAAAACACGCAAATGTAGTTGCAAAATTACAGGGAAAATCATCAGAAATCATTATTTGGAATGGACATATGGATACAGTTCCTTATGGTGATGAACAATTATGGGACACAAATCCAAGAACTCCAATAGAAAAGGAGGGAAAAATTTTTGCAAGAGGTGCCAGTGATATGAAAAGTGGTCTGGCAGGTATGATATGGACTCTGTGCAAAATGAAAGAAGAAAATTATGTGCCAGAAAAAACGATTGTTTTTTATGGGACTTGCGATGAAGAAAAAAATGGAGTGGGTGCGAGATATTTGCTTGAAACTGGAATGCAAAAAAATGCCCAATTAATGCTGATAGGTGAACCGACAGGACTAAAATTGGGAATGGCTCAAAAAGGGTGTATATGGCTGCAATTGCATGTCCATGGGAAAACTAGCCATGGGGCTTATCCAGAACAAGGAATTAATGCTGTGGAATATGGCTTTTTAATATGTCGAGAAATTAAAAGAAGAATTTGTAAACATGAGCATAACCTGCTTGGGAAAGCAACAGCACAAATCACGATGCTTCAAGGCGGAATAGTTCCTAATATGACGCCTGATAAGGCAACGTTTCTGATGGATATCAGGACGGTACCCGGAATGAGTACAGAACAGATTATTGTAATAGCAGAGGAAGAATGTCAAAAATATGAAAATGAGACCGAGAATATTCTAAAAGTAGAAATAGAGTTGAAAAATGACAGGTTCCCAATTGAAATTTCGGAAGATAATGAATGGGTTAAAAAAATGAATAACAATTCATTTATTGGAATTAATTTTTTTACAGATGCATCCATTCTTATTCGAGATACACCAGAGATGCCGGTATTATTATATGGTCCTGGGGAGCCGGATGTGGCACATAAACCGAATGAATACGTTGAATTAAAAAAATATATGGAATATATTTCGTGTTTAAGAAAAATATTTTAACCACTCGAATGCAATATGGTATAAAATTAAGAAAAAAAGTAGTGAGAAAGGGTAGTATCGGTTTGAGAACAACAATAAAAGACATTGCTAATTTTACAGGATTTTCGGTGACGACAGTATCATTGGTTTTGAATAATAAGGCGAATAGAATTCCGCAAAGCACCAGAAATGCTATTTTAGATGCTGCTGAAGAATTGAATTATCATCCAAATCAGGTTGCGGTTGGATTAGTGAAGAAAAGAACACAAACGATAGGGTTAATTATATCGGATGTTAGTAATGTCTTTTTCTCAACTTTGGCAAAAGGAGTGGAAGATACCTGCAGGAAGCAAGGATGGAATTTGATTTTATGTAATACGAATGATAAGCATGAGAGAGATTTATCATATATACAGGTTCTTGCTGATAAGGGTGTTGATGGAATTATTTTTTGCATGGCACGGGATAGTGACAAAAAAAGAGCCCAAGAAAGCATAGAATTGCTTGAAAAATTAAAAATCTCATTTGTAATGATAGATCGATATGTAGAAGCATCGGTATGTAGTTCTGTAATTGTTAATCACAGGCAAGGTGGCTATATAGCAACGCATTATTTGCTGGAACAAGGACATAGAAAGATAGGGTGTGTTACTGGCCCGGCTGAACTTGAGGATTCAAAGGAACGTTTGCTTGGATATTGTAAAGCACTGAAAGAATATGGGATACCATATGATGAACGGTTGGTTTTTGAAGGAAATTATGATAGAGAAAGTGGAAAGAATGCAGTAGAGTATTTTTATAATCATGGCTTGGAAATAGATTCTATTTTTGCATTCAATGACATGTCTGCATATGGGGTATACAATGGACTGAAAGAATATGGATTGAGTGTTCCAGATGATATTTCGGTTGTTGGATATGATGATATCTTCTTTTCGGAAATATTAGATACTCCTTTGACGACAATACGGCAGCCGGTTTATGAAATGGGAGTAGAGGGAATGAAGCTATTATTAAATGAAGTGGAAAGTACGAATCATATAAAAAAATGTATTACATTTCAACCAAAAATTATAATCCGTGAAAGTGTAAAGAATGTCAGGCGTTGAATTCCCTGCTTTTTTATTGTATGATAAGAATATTCTATGCGGTGCTTAGAATAACTTTCAGTATAGGAGCAGATTTTTATGAATCAGAACTTTTATGATAAATTGAACAATGTGATAGCAAAGGATAGCATTTTGATCGATGAGCTGATGAGCCGTCACACTACATTTCGTGTGGGCGGACCGGCAGATTTCTTCGTGACACCAAAGGCGAAGGAAGAAGTAAGAGATGTGATCCGTATCTGTAAAGAAGCAGGAATGCCGTATTATATTATAGGAAATGGAAGTAATCTTCTTGTGTCTGATGCAGGATACCGCGGTGTGATTGTTCAGATTTATAAGGAAATGAATGAAGTGAAGGTAGAAGGTGATCTTGTAAAGGCACAGGCTGGAGCATTGCTTTCAGGAATCGCGGCTAAAGCGCTGGGGGCAGAGCTTTCAGGTTTTGAATTTGCTTCCGGAATTCCGGGGACAATCGGAGGTGCCTGTGTGATGAATGCAGGAGCCTACGGCGGAGAGATGAAGGATGTACTGGAATCTGTGACAGTGCTTACAGGTGAAGGTAAGATTATAGAACTGGGCCGTAATGAACTGGAGCTTGGATACCGCACTAGTGTGATTGCGAAGAAAGGTTATATTGTGCTTGGGGCGGTGTTGAAGCTTGAGCGCGGAGACGGAGAGAAGATCAAAACTTATATGGATGAGCTGAAGGAGAAGCGTGTGACGAAACAGCCGTTGGAATATCCAAGTGCCGGAAGTACGTTTAAGCGTCCGGAAGGATATTTTGCAGGAAAACTGATTGAGGATGCCGGACTTCGGGGATTTCAGGTCGGAGGAGCACAGGTGTCCGAAAAGCACTGTGGTTTTGTGATTAACCGGGATCATGCGACGGCAGCAGATATTATGGAACTGATGAGACAGGTACAGATTCGCGTGAAGGAGAATTCCGGCGTGGATCTGGAACCGGAAGTGAAGAGATTAGGGGACGAATAAGATGAGACTTGTAATTGTGACTGGAATGTCCGGCGCCGGAAAAAGTACGGCACTTAAGATGCTGGAAGATATGGGATATTTTTGTGTGGATAATTTGCCGGTCCCATTGATTCCGAAATTTGCAGAACTTCTGGCGGTGCCGGGTACGGAGATGAATAAAGCAGCTCTTGGAGTAGATATCCGGAGCGGACAGAGCTTTCGGGAGCTTGCGAATGTACTGAAAGTTCTGGATGAAGGCGGCTGCCAGTATGAGATTCTTTATCTGGAATCCAGCGATGATGTACTTGTAAAGAGATATAAAGAGACGAGACGTTTTCATCCGCTGGCGGGTAGTGACGGACGTGTGGAAGATGGCCTGAAGAGAGAACGAGAACTTCTTGGATTCCTGAAGAAAAAAGCGGATTATCTTGTAGATACCAGTCATATGCTTACAAGAGAACTGAAAGCAGAGCTGAACAAGATATTTGTCCAGAACAAGGAATATAAGAACCTTTACATTACGGTGTTGTCATTTGGCTTTAAGTATGGAATTCCGAATGATGCAGATCTGGTGTTTGATGTACGTTTTCTGCCTAATCCATATTATATAGAAGAGTTACGTCCTATGAGTGGAAATGATCAGCCGGTCAGAGACTATGTGATGAATAACGACACAGCAAAACAGTTCTTGACAAAGCTTACGGATATGGTAGAATTTCTCATACCGAATTACATTTCCGAGGGAAAGACACAGCTTGTGATCGGAATTGGATGTACGGGAGGAAAGCATCGTTCCGTTACACTGGCAAATGAATTGTATGAGGCGCTGAAAAAAACAGACAGCTATGGAGTTCGCATTGAGCACCGTGATATCGGAAAAGATGCGATCACGAAGGCAAAATAGGTGAGTATCATGTCGTTTTCGGGGAAAATAAAAGAAGAACTCGCAGAGCATGTCGCGAAAGCACGGCATTGTAATTTGGCAGAACTGACTGCGATTTTACATATGTGCGGGGAATTTGAAGAAGATAAAAATGGTATATGTACGATTAGATTCCGGTCAGAAAATTATCTGGTAGCGAGAAAGTGCTTTACATTAATGTCAAAAACATTTAATATAGAAGCTGACATCGTAGTCCGAAAGAATATGACGAATGGAAGCACAAGTTATTTTATGCGTTGGGCAGGGGAGGAACTGTTGGCGGTAAAGAATGCACTTGTGCAGGCTGTATGCTGTAAGCGTGCTTATATCAGGGGGGCATTCATTGCAGCAGGATCGATGAGTGATCCGAGCAAGTCTTATCATTTTGAGATTGTGTGTGGGGAACTTGCACAGGCAGAGTATGTGAGAGATATGATCAATAGCTTTGACCTGGATGCTAAGATCGTAACGCGTAAGAAGACATTTGTCGTATACTTGAAAGAAGGATCCCAGATTGTGGATGTCCTGAACATTATGGAAGCGCACATCGCCCTTATGGAACTTGAGAATGTCCGCATTCTGAAGGAGATGCGTAACTCAGTGAATCGAAAAGTTAATTGTGAGACAGCGAATATCAACAAGACCGTATCGGCGGCCGTAAGACAGATGGAAGATATTGTGTATGTCAGAGATACAGTTGGCTTGGATTATTTGCCGGAAGGATTAAGAGACGTTGCCCTTACACGGCTTGAGAATCCGGATGCAACTCTGAAAGAGCTGGGGAGTCTTATGGCAGACCCGGTTGGAAAATCAGGGGTGAATCACCGGCTGAGAAAGATTAGCGAGATGGCAGATAAGTTAAGAGGTTAGTTTAAGGAGGATTTATATGATTAAGAAACCTGTTACACTTCAGTCAGACCTGGACATGGAGTCCAGACCAATCGCACATCTTGTGCAGGAGGCAAGTCAGTATGACAGTACGGTGTACATTGAGATGGACAACATGAAGATTAATGCCAAAAGTATTATGGGGATGATGGCATTACAGTCACACCAGCCGGGAAAAGGAACCAACCTTACTCTCATTGCTGAGGGAGACGACGAGGAGCAGGCTGTAAGTGGAGTGGAATCATTTCTGCTTGCACAGTAATCAATAACATACATAGATAATTGAGGAATCGAAAGAGGGCATCTCACATGCCCTCTTTTTGGAATATATTGTAAAACCATGGAGGAAATGTCAGATGAAAAAGCTTCTATTTGTATATAATCCACGTGCAGGAAAAGAGATGCTAAAGCCAAGATTGTCAGATGTTCTTGATATCTTTGTGAAAGCGGGATATGAAGTGACAGTGCATCCGACACAGGCATACAGGGACGCTTATTATCAAATCAAGGAATACGAAGTTGGCAAATATAATCTGATTGCGTGTAGCGGTGGAGATGGAACGATTGACGAGGTTGCGACTGGAATGATGAAGCGCCGTGAGATGGGAAAAGATGTTGTTCCGGTAGGATATATTCCGGCAGGAACGACGAATGATTTTGCCAAGAGTCTGCACATTCCGAGAAAACCCCTTGCGGCAGCAGACAATGCGGTGAAGGGAGTTCCATTTCCGTGCGACATTGGAAAGTTCAATGACAGCGTATTTGTTTATATTGCAGCATTTGGAATTTTTACAGATGTGTCTTACGAGACAGATCAGGCAGTGAAAAATGTACTTGGTCATATGGCGTATATATTGGAAGGCGCAAAGAGAATCTTTAACATTCCTTCCTATAAAATTAAGGTGGAGCATGACGGGGAAGTTATCGAGGACGAATTTATCTTCGGTATGGTGACGAATTCTCGTTCCGTTGGCGGCTTTTCTAATATGGTCGGGAAAAATATAGTATTTGACGACGGACTGTTTGAAGTGACACTGATCAAGACACCGAAGAATCCGATTGCTTTGCAGGAGATTATTGCAGCACTCCTGATCGAGCAGGTGGATACAAAGCATATGTACACATTTAAGACAAAAAAAATTACCTTTGATTCTGTTGAAGAGATTCCGTGGACACTGGATGGAGAGTTCGGCGGAGAACAGGATTATGTGGAAATCGAGAATGTTCAGAAGGCAATGGAGATTATGGTTCCGGAGAATCATGTACTGGAGCTGAGCGAGCAGAAAAATAAAATAGAAAGAGATTAAATAAGTGGAGACTAGAGAAAAATTTTCATCAAGACTGGGATTTATATTAATGTCCGCAGGCTGTGCAATTGGTCTGGGAAATGTATGGAGATTCCCGTATATCACAGGAGTGTACGGAGGAGGAGCATTTGTGCTTCTGTATCTGTTCTTTCTTTTGATTTTAGGACTTCCGATCATTGTTATGGAGTTCGCGGTTGGCCGTGGAAGCCAGAAGAGTATTGCAAAGTCTTTTAATGAACTGGAACCAAAAGGAAGTAAATGGCACATTTACCGCTATTTCGGAATTGCGGGTAATTATCTGCTGATGATGTTCTATACGACAATCGGCGGCTGGATGCTTGCATATTTCGTAAAGATGGTAAAAGGAGATTTCGTAGGAGCTGACACAAAGCAGGTGGAGGCGATTTTTGGAGAACTGACTTCTAACAGAAATGAAATGCTGTTCTGGATGATTTTGATTTCCGTGCTGGGGCTTATAGTGTGTTCTATGGGACTTCAAAATGGTGTCGAGAAAATGACAAAATTCATGATGTCCAGTTTGTTTGTAATTATGTTAATATTGGTCGTTCGTGCAACGACACTGGATGGTGCGGTAGATGGATTGAAGTTCTATCTGCTTCCGGATTTTGGTAAGATGGCCGAAAATGGATTTAAAGAAGCGGTGTTTGCGGCAATGGGGCAATCATTCTTTACTTTAAGTGTCGGAATTGGTGCACTGGCAATCTTTGGAAGTTATATTGGAAAAGAGAGAAGATTGACTGGAGAGGCAATCAGCATCACCGTTCTGGATACGGTTGTAGCGCTTGTTGCAGGTCTGATTATATTTCCATCCTGTTTTGCATTTGATGTAAACCCGGGTCAGGGACCAGGACTTGTATTTGTGACACTGCCAAATGTATTCCGTGAGATGGCTGGCGGAAGAATCTGGGGAGCTCTGTTCTTCCTGTTCATGTCGTTTGCAGCATTTTCCACGATCATCGCAGTGTTCCAGAATATTATCCAATTCGCAAGAGATATGTGGGGGATTTCTTTGAAGAAATCTGTTCTTATTAATGGAGTTCTGCTGATTCTTCTTGCGGTGCCTTGTGTTCTTGGAATGACAGACTGGGCAGGATTCTCTATAGGTGGAAAGAGTATTATGGATATCGAGGATTTCCTTGTAAGTAATAACCTTCTGCCGATTGGATCACTGGTATATCTTTTGTTCTGTATGACAAGATATGGCTGGGGATGGGATAATTTCATAAAAGAAGCAAATACCGGATCCGGAGTGAAATTCCCGACACATAAAGCCATCCGGTTTTACCTGACATTTATCCTGCCGCTGATCGTGCTGTTTATATTTGTGCAGGGTTATTGGGGCTTGATCGCAGGATAGGACATAAAAAACGTAGTTTTAGATTACGATGTCGTACAAACAATGGTTTTGCGCCGACCGAAACGGAGTGTAGACTTGCAGAGGTGCATCGGAATGTCAGATGCGCCCCTACAAAATGTCGGAATTTGATGAAAAAATAAAAAAGTTTAAAAAAATTGAAAAAAGTGCTTGCATTCTTGGAAAACCTTTGCTATACTAAGCAAGTACCGAACGCGAGGGTACAGAAAAAACATAAAAAACTGATATGGCTCCGTGGTCAAGCGGTCAAGACGCTAGCCTCTCACGCTGGAATCAGGGGTTCGATTCCCCTCGGAGTCACTAAGATCCACAGATTGTTCTGTGGATCTTTTTGTTGTATCCGTGATGAAACGAAGTCTGAGGAGTATTCACCTGGAAAGGATATTTTACAAAAGTATTAGTCCAGAAAACGGAAATGACTTATTTGAAGTATCAAAAGGCATAGAACTTAATTGTTAAAAATATGACGAAAATACCTCCGGATTGGCCGAATTTTTTGACAAAATCACATGTCTCCAGATACTTGTCATTTAGAATGTTATGGTCTATAATGAGGAAAGCAAAGGTAACAATTTAAATGGAGGAATTTAATATGTTAGTATCAGCAAAAGAAATGCTTGAAAAAGCAGTAGAAGGCCACTATGCAGTAGGGCAGTTTAACATCAACAATCTGGAGTGGACAAGAAGTGCGCTTCTTGCAGCAGAAGAGGCAAAATCTCCAATTATCCTTGGTGTATCTGAGGGTGCAGGAAAATGGATGACAGGATTCAAGACAGTTTCCGCTATGGTACAGGCCATGATCGAAGAACTGAATATCACAGTTCCGGTAGCATTACATCTTGACCATGGTACATACGAAGGATGTTATAAGTGTATAGAGGCAGGATTCTCCTCTATTATGTTCGACGGATCACACTATCCGATCGAGGAGAACATTGAGAAGACGCGTGAACTTGTGAAAGTCTGCAATGAGAAAGGAATTTCTCTTGAAGCAGAGGTTGGTTCTATCGGTGGAGAAGAGGATGGCGTAGTCGGAATGGGCGAGTGCGCAGATCCTAAGGAATGCAAGATGATCGCTGATCTCGGTGTTACAATGCTGGCAGCAGGAATCGGTAATATTCATGGAAAATATCCTGCAAACTGGCAGGGACTCAGCTTTGAGACTCTTGATGCAGTTCAGCAGTTAACTGGAAAACTCCCGCTCGTTCTTCACGGTGGTACAGGTATTCCGGATGATATGATTAAAAAGGCAATCAGTCTCGGTGTTGCTAAGATCAATGTAAATACAGAGTGCCAGCTTTCATTTGCAGAAGCTACACGTAAATACATTGAGGCAGGAAAGGATCTGGAAGGAAAAGGATACGATCCACGTAAACTTCTCAAACCAGGTGCAGATGCAATTATTGAAACTGTCAAAGAAAAGATGGAATTATTTGGCTCAGTTGGTAAGGCTGAATAAAGATTTAATTTATACTTGCCTTTTTCAGACGATTGGGTTATACTAACTGACATAGACAGAACAAAGGCGTTCCAATGTTGAATTGGAGTGCCTTTTCTGTATATATAAAAATAGTAATTGTTTAGTATTTGACAAACGGCGAGTATAAGAAAGAATATGGTATTGAATGATTACAATTTAAAATAAGTGAAAGAGAGGAAAGCAGGATATGAGCGAGCTGATTAATGTAGCAGAGATTTTCGGAGAAGACGTATTCAACGATACTGTTATGCAGGAGCGCCTTCCGAAGAAAGTGTACAAAGATTTAAAGAAGACGATCGAAGAAGGAAAAGAATTGGATCTTGCCACAGCAGATGTCATTGCACATGAGATGAAGGAGTGGGCAATTGAGAAAGGAGCTACACACTATACGCATTGGTTCCAGCCGCTGACAGGTGTAACTGCAGAGAAGCATGATTCATTCATTTCCGCACCGCTTCCGAGCGGAAAGGTTCTTATGAGCTTTTCAGGAAAAGAACTGATCAAAGGAGAGCCGGATGCATCATCGTTCCCATCCGGAGGACTTCGGGCAACATTTGAGGCACGTGGATATACAGCATGGGATTGTACATCACCGGCATTTGTAAGACATGATGCGGCAGGTGCTACACTTTGTATCCCGACTGCTTTCTGTTCATATAAAGGAGAGGCACTGGATCAGAAAACTCCACTTCTTCGTTCTATGCAGGTAATCAATGAACAGTCATTGAGACTGCTTCGCCTCTTTGGAAATACTACATCCAAGAAAGTCGTACCATCTGTTGGACCTGAGCAGGAATATTTCTTAGTAGATGCTGAAAAGTTCATGCAGAGAAAAGATTTGATCTATACAGGACGTACACTTTTCGGAGCAATGCCTCCAAAAGGTCAGGAGCTGGATGATCATTATTTTGGAACAATCCGCCAGAGAATTGCTGGATTTATGAAAGATGTAAATGAACAGCTTTGGAAAGTCGGAGTTTCATCAAAGACACAGCATAATGAGGTTGCACCGGCACAGCATGAGCTTGCACCAATCTATGCTGAGGCAAATGTGGCTTTGGATCACAACCACCTTGTAATGCAGACGTTAAAGAGAGTTGCATGTCAGCATGGTATGAAGTGTCTGCTTCACGAGAAACCATTTGCAGGAGTTAATGGATCTGGTAAACATGACAACTGGTCACTGACAACGGATGATGGAAAGAATCTTCTGGATCCAGGTGATACACCTCATGAGAATATCCAGTTCTTACTTGTACTTACATGTATTTTGAAAGCTGTTGATGAGCACGCAGATCTTCTTCGTGAGTCTGCAGCTGATCCGGGAAATGACCACAGACTTGGAGCAAATGAGGCTCCACCGGCAATTGTATCTGTATTCCTTGGAGAGCAGCTTGAGGATGTCCTGAATCAGCTGATCAGCACAGGAGAAGCTACACATAGTCTTGCAGAGGGAATCCTTAAGACAGGTGTAGATACACTTCCGGATTTTACAAAAGATGCTACAGACCGTAATAGAACATCACCATTTGCGTTTACAGGTAATAAATTTGAGTTCCGTATGGTAGGATCTCGTGATTCTATTGCTGGACCGAACGTTGTACTTAACACAATCGTAGCAGATGCATTTGCAGAGGCATGTGATGTACTGGAGAAAGCAGATGACTTTGATCTTGCAGTACATGATCTGATCAAGAAATATGCGACAGAGCATCAGAGAATCGTATTCGGTGGAAATGGATACTCTGACGAGTGGGTTGCAGAGGCTGAGAGACGTGGACTTCCGAACATCAAGTCTATGGTAGAAGCTATTCCGGCACTGACAACAGATAAAGCAATTAACCTCTTTGAGAAATATAAGGTATTTACAAAGGCAGAGCTTGAGTCTCGTGCCGAGATCAAATACGAGAACTACTCAAAGGCAATCAATATTGAAGCTCGCACAATGATCGATATGGCTACAAAACAGATCATTCCTGCAGTTATCAAATATACAAAAGAACTTGCAGATACAATCAATGCTGTAAAGGCAGCAGGTGCAGACGTTTCCGTACAGTCTGAGCTTCTGACAGAGATTTCGGCTCTTCTTGTAGAGAGCAAGAGCGCTCTGAAAGCTTTAACAGAAGTTACAGAGAAAGCTGCAGAGATGGAAGAAGGAGAAGAGCAGGCCAGATACTATCACTTCACAGTTGTGCAGGCTATGGCTGCGCTTCGTTCACCAGTTGACAAACTTGAGATGATCGTAGATAAAGAAGCATGGCCAATGCCTTCCTACGGAGATCTGATGTTTGAAGTATAAGATAAATGTTCCGATAGCAGAGTACAGGAGATTGTAGACTGCGGAAACTTTAGAAAGAATTAAGGATTTTATAAGGACCTTGGACTTGGAATGGACACATCTTTGTGCTATTCTAGGCTCAAGGTCTTTTTCTATGGCATTTGAGTACCTGATTATGGATTATTATATCAGCTGGGAGATGACGCGCACCTCGCAGCAAGAATGCCGAGGCATTCTTGAATTACTCAAATGATAGAAACTTGAAGAGTAATGTTGTATGGAGTAGAGATGCATTGTGGATCTTTAAATAATAAAGTGTGAAGGTGTCTGGCTCGCTCGTGATACATAATAGAAAAGATTAAGTGTTAATATTAGATATAAGAGATTAAGGAAGGAGATGGAAGATATGACAAAAAATGAATTCCTGGAGGGGCTTAGAAAGGCTCTTGGTAATGATCTAGATCGTGAGACTGTGCAGGAAAATGTGAATTATTATGATGGATATATTAGTGATGAAGTAAGTAAAGGCAAAACTGAGGAAGAGGTGACGGCGGAGCTTGGTGATCCGTGGGTGATTGCACAGACAGTGATTGATGCAGAGGAAGCAAAGCGCGGAATGAGCAAAGATGGCAGCGCCTATACATCTTCGGGCAGCGGATATAACGATCCAGTCTATGGTGATGGTGGAGATTATACGAAAGAAGATTACGCAAGCCAGAATCAGGAATACCAGACACATGTACATGCATTTGGCTTTGATACATGGTGGAAGAAGCTTCTGTTAGTGCTTGGAATTATTGGAATCATCGTGCTTGTAGTTTCAATTGTAGGAGGAATTATAAGCCTTCTGGCACCGATATTAATTCCGCTTGTGATCATTATGCTGATTATCAGACTGATTGGCGGAAGCGGCCGGCGATGGTAAGCGAGACAGGCAGCTATATAAATATGATTTATATATAGAAAATATATGAAATAAGAAACAGATATTCCGACGGGGTTAAAATCAAGCCTGCCAGAATATCTGTTTTTGTTTGGAAAAATAGGGCAAAATAAAAGACTGATAGGGGAGCTATCAGTCTTTTGAGGGGAGTATAAATAATTAATAAGGGGTTGTAGAAAGTTGTGCTTCCTACGAATTCAAGTATAATATAGGAATTTCTAAAAAGCAAGATAAAAATGAAAAATCTTAAAAAAACCTTAAGTTGAGATTAAGATGCAAAAATATAAAAATAAAACTATTTTACATCACATAAAATTCGGATGCCGGGACATACTAATTTTGCAGCAAAAAAGATTAGGAGGAATTAATATGGCTAAGAATTACAGTTCATCAAACAAAAACAGTTACGGCGAGGATAGTTACAACTCAACAAACAAGAACAAAACAAATTCAAGTATGGGGGATAAAAACGCATCTAACAAGACTTCAAACAAGAATGCAAAGAATTCTTCAAACAAGAATGCATCTAACGCATCTGACCGCAACTGTCATGATGAGAGTGACAGATACTAATCAGAGCTGATGATCAGCGTGGTTTGCAGGTATACTGTGAATTTTGCTGGCGACCGGGGGCATGCCATAAGGCATGTCCCTGTCTGTGTTGCCGGGCATATGAAGTGATAATGATCGAGAAACTGCCTGAGATATTTGAAAATATTTTTTTAATATTTTTTGTTGAGTCTGACTTACGGAAATGATTGACAGTGCCCGGTAATAAAAGTAATATGAAAGAAAAACTTTTTTAATGCAAATGATGATTTGGAGAGATATATGAGAAGAATGGAATTGATTGCTCCGTGCCATTTTGGACTGGAAGCAGTGCTAAAACGTGAAATTATAGACCTTGGATATGAGATTTCGGAAGTGGAAGACGGAAGAGTCACATTTATCGGAGATGAGGAGGCTATATGTCGTGCAAATGTGTTCCTACGTACGGCAGAGCGTATTCTCATTAAGGTGGGGAGCTTTAAAGCAACAAGCTTTGAAGAGCTGTTTGAGGCAACGAAGAGCCTTCGCTGGGAAGAATATATTCCGAGAAACGGAAAATTCTGGGTTGCGAAAGCTGCTTCGATAAAAAGTAAGCTGTTCAGTCCGTCAGATATTCAGTCTATTATGAAAAAAGCGATGGTACGCAGACTTCAGGAGTATTATGGCATCGAATGGTTCCCGGAGGATGGAGCATCTTACCCGGTACGTGTATTTTTAATGAAAGACATTGTGACAATTGGAATTGATACTTCAGGAGTATCTTTACATAAACGTGGATATCGAGAAGTGTCTGGAAAAGCGCCGATTACAGAAACGTTGGCGGCATCACTTATTATGCTGACACCTTGGAATAAAGACCGGATCCTGGTAGATCCATTTTGTGGAAGTGGAACATTTCCGATTGAAGCGGCTATGATGGCAGCCAATATTGCTCCAGGAATGAATCGTTCTTTTACAGCTGAATCTTGGATGAATATTATACCGAAAAAGGTCTGGTATGACACGATTGATGAGGCAAATGATTTGATTCAGGATGATGTAGAGGTGGACATTCAGGGATACGATCTGGACAGTTCTGTAATTAAGATCGCAAGACGCAATGCCAGAGAGGCGGGAGTGGATCATCTGATACATTTTCAGGAAAGAGACGTTAAAGATCTGCATCACCCGAAAAAATATGGTTTTGTGATTACCAATCCACCGTATGGTGAACGATTGGAGGATAAAAAGGATCTTCCGGCTCTTTACAGAGCATTTGGTGAGAGCTTTAAGCATTTGGACAGCTGGTCTGCCTATATGATAACTTCTTATGAAGAAGCTGAACGATATTTTGGACGCAAGGCGGATAAGAATCGTAAGATTTATAATGGAATGTTGAAGACCTATTTCTATCAGTTCCTTGGACCGAAACCGCCAAAAAAGCCGAGGGAAAAGTAGGAAAAGCCAGAGGAGAATTGAAGATGGACACAATTATATTTGCGACAGGTAACAAAAATAAAATGATAGAGATCCGTATGATTCTAGCAGATCTTGGCTGCAAGATCTTGTCCCAGAAAGAAGCCGGAATCCAGGCGGATGTAGTAGAGGATGGACAGACATTTGAAGAAAATGCGTTAATTAAGGCGACGACGATCGCGGATATTGCACGGAAGATGCCAGAGTATAAAAATGCAGTTGTTCTGGCAGATGATTCCGGGCTGGAAATCGATGCGCTGAATAAAGAACCGGGAATCTATTCGGCACGCTATATGGGCGAAGATACGTCTTATGATATTAAGAACCAGGCGTTGATAGACCGGCTTGAGGGAGTGCCGGATGAGAAGCGTACGGCAAGATTTGTATGTGCGATAGCGGCGGCGCTTCCAGACGGAAGTACGGAAGTTGTACGAGGAACGATGGAAGGTCGTATTGGTTATGAGATCACAGGGGAAAATGGATTCGGATATGATCCGATCTTTTATCTGCCGCAGTTTGGCTGCAGCAGTGCGGAACTTGAACCGGAGAAGAAAAATGAACTGAGCCATCGTGGAGAAGGACTTCGCAAAATGCGCAAAGTATTGGAAGAAAAGCTGGAAAGCAAATAGAAGATATAACCAGACGAAAGAAAAGGCAGCTAGAAGAATACAGTAAAAGAAAAGACAGGAAGACAAAAGAAATATGAAAATTGTGATAGTAAGTGATACACATGGTTCCAGAAAGAATATTGAAAATGTTTGTGAGTGTAATCCGGATGCGGATATGCTGATCCATCTTGGTGATGTGGAAGATGATGCAGATTACATAGAAGCTATTTTTGAGTGTCCAACGCATATTGTGGGTGGAAACAATGATTTCTTTTCAAGACTTCCGAGGGAGGAAGAATTTGAACTGGAAGGACATCATATCTTTATTACGCATGGACATGCATATTATGTCAGCATGGGAGAGGCGCATTTGCAGGAAGAAGCGCGCCGCAGAGGTGCGGATATTGTGATGTATGGGCACACACATGTGCCGGCACTTACAATAGACGCTGATCTTGTGACGCTGAATCCGGGCAGCCTGACTTATCCGAGGCAGCAGGGACGACAAGCTACCTACATGGTGATGAAATTAGAAAAAGGAAAACAGCCTGAAGTAGAGCTTAAAACTGTGTAAAGATATGAACTCAATAAGTCTGGAAAGCCCGATTTTACGGGCTTTCCGAAGTATGGAAGATACTTTGAAGAATTTTTTTGAAAAAAGTTTAAAAAAGTTGTTGACATATAGAGGGGGCTTATGTATAATACTATTTGTGTCACGGAGATAACGACACGGAAACAAAAAACGGGGTGTGGCTCAGCTTGGCTAGAGCGCCTGGTTTGGGACCAGGAGGTCGCAGGTTCGAATCCTGTCACCCCGATTGATATGCGGGTGTAGTTCAATGGTAGAACACCAGCCTTCCAAGCTGGATACGTGGGTTCGATTCCCATCACCCGCTTTCTTAAAGCCTGAAAGCTTTGAGAGCGGTTCTGGTAAAGAATGAATCGAAGAAAACAATTAATACGCGGGTGTAGTTCAATGGTAGAACACCAGCCTTCCAAGCTGGATACGTGGGTTCG
>NZ_JAJCNB010000125.1:0-257 GCF_020560825.1 Dorea sp. 210702-DFI.3.17 | reverse complement strand
AACAGGAGATGAAAGCCAAAGCACAGGAAGCCCGTGCGAAGGTTATCGAAGCCGAAGCCGAAGTTCCCAAGGCCATGGCTGAAGCTTTCCGTAATGGCAATTTGGGTATCATGGACTATTATAAGATGAAGAATATCGAAGCAGATACCAGCATGCGTGAGGCAATCGCCAAACCGTCAAATGCACCTTCGAAACCATTAAAAGACTAACAAGGATTTATGATTTCAGATTTATGATTTATCATCAACACATAAATC
>NZ_JAJCNB010000124.1:0-257 GCF_020560825.1 Dorea sp. 210702-DFI.3.17 | reverse complement strand
ATGCCTGAAACAGAAGGGCATTTCAATCAGCCTGGGGCGATAACACCGCAAAATGGATACTTTGTCATACTTTCGCTGCAATAACATCTCTGCGAGACGGCTAAACATGCCTGTTGTAAACTGTGAGCCAAAGCGTTGTTTAACCAAGGTGGGGACTCGTGGAATTGTTGTCTGAATATGGTTTGTTTTTGGCGAAAATCGTTACCGTTGTGCTAGCGATTGCGGCGATTGCCGCCATTATTGTCAATGTTGCTCAA
>NZ_JAJCNB010000123.1:0-259 GCF_020560825.1 Dorea sp. 210702-DFI.3.17 | reverse complement strand
AGCCAGTCAGGAAACCTGCCAAGCGAAGTAATGATTAATTCCTCCCGGGGTCAGGAGTAATTAAGAGGATAGAAATATCACCTATATCTAAAAGATGTTGGAGACGTAATAATACGTTGTCTCCGTGGGATTGATATGTAATCTAATTATTAATATATTCATATGATGAGGAAACACTTACTATCTTTCTTCTTGCTGGTCATCAGCCTAGTTTGTCGTGCGCACGATGGCGAGAATTTTGTAGCATCCGATTTATTCG
>NZ_JAJCNB010000122.1:0-259 GCF_020560825.1 Dorea sp. 210702-DFI.3.17 | reverse complement strand
CTACCTTTCATCCTACATAAATAGACGCATATAAGTACGCATTTAAGCATAAACACGCACTATGCCGTTCTTCTCATGTATATATATATACAGGCAACACGCAGATATAGGTGCGACGTGAACAGTGAGCTGTATGTGCGCAGCTCGCGTTGCATTTTCGGAAGCGCTCGTTTTCGGAAACGCTTTGAAGTTCCTATTCCGAAGTTCCTATTCTCTAGAAAGTATAGGAACTTCAAAGCGCTTTTGGTTTTCAAAGCGC
>NZ_JAJCNB010000121.1:0-259 GCF_020560825.1 Dorea sp. 210702-DFI.3.17 | reverse complement strand
CTCAAATCCCACACAAGGCGTACCGCATGCCATCGACTCCATAATCGTATTGGGTAAGTTATCCTCCAACGAAGGAATAACGAACATATCGGCACAGGCATAAACGGAAATCATAGAGTCTTGATCCGATATATATCCCAGCGTATTCACCTTAAAAGGAAACTGGCTAATCAATTCTTCCGAGCTATTTCCCATCAACACGATTTCTATGCGATCTTGGTATTTCTCTTTTAGTTTTTCGCAAGCCTCGATCAAAAAA
>NZ_JAJCNB010000120.1:0-264 GCF_020560825.1 Dorea sp. 210702-DFI.3.17 | reverse complement strand
CAAAATCGAATTACGGAAAAAGAAGAAAAGAAAGAAACCGTAGAATCTGAAATGAATGCAGAAGTAAAAAAAACAGCGCAAACTTTTCGGTCTGTTTATATGAAGGAGAAGTCGGAGTTAAATACATTAAAGGTGAAAAGAAAAATTATCAATTGTCTGGAAGAAAAAGGATATGCGGCAGTAGATTGTGATAATCAGATTGATATGGTCAATCGTGAAAAAGTAGAAGAATTTTGCAAAGCAGCGGAGAAAGAAGAACAGGCA
>NZ_JAJCNB010000119.1:0-267 GCF_020560825.1 Dorea sp. 210702-DFI.3.17 | reverse complement strand
GCGAAATACAATTATAGGAGGGAATACCGGGAACGATCTTTCAGCAAATCGACCGCGACCGCTAAAAACCGGACGGAGATGAATAATAATGCCACGGCTCGTCCGGACGTACATGTGGCGGATATGAAAGTAGACTATGATCTTTCCGCGAAAGACCGGATCACCGTGCATGGCCTGTATCATTTGATGGATTATAGCCGGTATGGACGCATTAACAACCGGGTATTCAACCCGAAAGGGGAGCAAATGAAGTACGTGATCCGTAAC
>NZ_JAJCNB010000118.1:0-267 GCF_020560825.1 Dorea sp. 210702-DFI.3.17 | reverse complement strand
GGAATAAGAGAGATAGAAGTTGAACTTATTCGTCCGCAGATTCAAGGTAGTAGAAGCGAAACCTTCCCCATATTTACCTTGGTCATAACTACCATTTACCGAAAGGTTCATTCCCCTTCGCAATATCTTCTTCGTACGTATATCGATAATACCGGAGTTTCCACTAGCGTCGTAACGTGCCGATGGCTGCGTAATCAAATCGATTTTATCCGTAATGGAGGCAGGAGTCGATTTTAAGAGGTTGACAAGATCTTGCCCCGATAAATA
>NZ_JAJCNB010000012.1:0-76319 GCF_020560825.1 Dorea sp. 210702-DFI.3.17 | reverse complement strand
GTAGCCTGTGCAATGTCTCCCAGACTGCGGAATATCGGGCGCACCTCGTTTGCCCTGTTCATGTCCACATCTGTGCCCAAAAACGCCTGTACCGGGTCAATGATAACCAGCCTTGCGTTGTTTTCCCGGATTGCTCTTGCGATGCGTTCATCGGCAAGGGTCAGCGGCGTGTCTCTATCGTCAATGACAAGCACTTTTTCGAGGTCTGCGTCTGCTTCCATCAATCGGGGCTTGACCGTATCGCCCAGACCGTCCTCGGCGGTTTGATAGATGATGTTGAACGGCTCAAGGGTTTCCATACCGGGCAAGGGCTTTCGGTTGGTGCAAGCCGCCGCAAGACGCATGGCAAAGTAGGTCTTGCCCTCGCCGGGGTTGCCCTGTATAATCGTCAGCTTCCCAAAGGGGATATACGGAAACCATAGCCAATCCACGCTCGTCAGCTCCACATCTGCCATGCGGAGCATGGGGACAGGCTGGGCGGTGGGCAGCTCTCGCAGCGTGATTGTCTCGGCTATGAATTTGCGGCTGGGAATGTCCCCTTGCTGGCGGAGAACATCGTTCCAATCTTTCCTTGCCGGGACAAGGCGAATGACGGCAATCTCACCGGGAATGGACTGTGCCAGTCGTGTGCAGGCTTCATTTCCAGCGGCGTCGCTGTCAAGGCAGAGGAACACTTTTCGGGTGTCCTTGCGTTCAGAAAGGAAACGGTCAAGGGCTTTGCCCGAAACGCCGCCCAGGGCAAGATAATTTCTTGTCTGCCAATCCTGCGGATAAAGGCAGATAAATGACAAAAGGTCAATCGGCGCTTCAAAGACAAAAAGCTGGTTGCCGTTGCCCTCATAGCGGAACGGATAGGACTTGTCAGACCCGGTAATATCCTGTCTGAATGTGTCTGCCGTTCCTCGCACATGGGCGTATCTCGGTGTGCCGTTTCGGTCTCTACCGACAAACACAACATTGTGCCGCTTTGCGTCCTCGTAAATATCTCCGGAAAGGAGAAAAGCCTCAACCAGTTTCGGGTTGAGACCTCGGCTTTCGCAAAGATATTGAATTGCTCTGTCGGCTGTTCGGTTGTGCAAGGGCAAGTGGAACGCTGTGGGCGGTGCTGTGGTGGCTTCGGTCTGTCCTTTGCCGCTTTCGCCGGTCAGGAGCTTGACAGCTTCGGAAAAGGATTTGCCGTAAAACTCCATGACAAAATCAATGGGATAGCCGCCCTTGCTCTGGCTGTGGCGAAACCATTTGTTTCCCCGGACGGTCAGGCTGTCATGCTCTTTCCAGCGGTATTCCCGTCCGCTTTTGATAAGCGTCTCTCCCTGTGTGCGGAGAAAATCTTCCAGACTGACGGCGTTTGCCCGGTCAATCTGTGCTTGGGTATAATTCATCGGGATAGTTCCTCCTTTTTGTGTCGTGTTTGGGGTCGATTTTGGAGCATTTGTTCCTCTGTACGCTCGTTAAATCGGGCGGCAGTATCTACACATGACTTGACCTTCCAAAGACGGTGTAAATCGTCTCTGACGGTCTTAAACTCGCCATAGGTGGTGTTGTGCGCCTGTTCCAGCTCGTCATACTCTTCGGTCAGCTTTTTCATATCCACCTTGCCGTCCGGGAATTCTCCGGTCAGCTTGCGTCTGGCGGCGTAGAACTGTTTCAGTTCCGTTTCATGCTCTGCCTTGTACTTGGCTCTGGGCTTCTCAAACTTGATTTTCTGCAAGCCGTCATAGACAGGCTTCAAGCTCTGGAAAGCAGCGGAGCTGTCATAGAGCTGCTTAATTGCTTTCATTCGGGCGGTCTGTTCGTCCAGCGTTTTCTTCAAGCTCTCTGTGGCAGCACTGTGTTCGCTGACACGGTGTTCCAAATCTTCAAGGGAGTAAATGCCGTTTGCCCGGAGATAATTGAAAGTCTCGTTCATCTCCTTTAGGTTGCTGACCTTGCCTTTCTGCGAATATGCCCCGGCTCTGCGGCTGGTGTAATAGGCATTCAGCAGAGAAACAAGGTCGGGTGCCTGCGGCTTGGCAAGCTCCGCTTTTGCTTCGGCAATCCAATCAAACAGGAGAGTGATTTTCTTCTTGATGTCACGGATAACGGCATTGGTGGCTTTGATCCAGCGGTTGAACTCGCCTTTCTCGGTGCGTATGCCTTTCTTCTCCATGGCCCGGACGGTTGCGCCCTCGTGGACGGTGGGAAGAAGCTCCACGCCCTGACGCTCATAGCTCCGGTGGTCGATACGAACATCAATACCTTTTTCCGCAAACTTGGCATTGCATAGCTCCGCCCATGTCTGCCGCCAGTATTCCAGCGTTTCGGGACTGCCCCAGTCGGTAGTGGGAACGGCGTTGAACACAAACTTTCCGTCTGCGTCCCGGATACGGTTGCCGTCCTCGTCCAGCTCATACACCCGGCGTTGCTTTAGTCCCCATTTGCCGTTCTGCTCGATGGGGCGGATGGGGCAAAGCACATGAAAATGCGGGTTTGGTATGCCGCCGTCCTCCCGGTCTGGCTGGTGTACGGCGAAGTCAACCACCATGCCCCGGCTCACAAAGTTCTCCAACAAAAATTGCCTTGCAAGAGCGATGTTTTCCTCAAGGGAAAATTCATTCTGCAAGGCAATGTCAAAGCTGTATGCAAGCTGGGCGTTCTTTCCACGCTCGGCTTTTTCCACGGCGTTCCATAGGGTCTGGCGGTCTGCGTATTCGGGCGGTGCATGGGACGGCAGGAAAATGTCAGAGCAGATCACGCCGCCCTTGCGGGTGTAGTCGCTGTATTCGCCGTAATACTCGCTATACAATCGCTCCCCGGCACGGTAGGCGGCAGAAGCAATAGCGGACTGTCCTGCGCTTCGCTTAGTCTGCGTGACGCTCAGATGAAATAGTGCCATCGGCTTTCAGCTCCTTTTCTCTGTTCGCTTGGTTGGTGTGAGTAATCGCCATGTGCCGGACGGCTCGCTGGACTTCGGACAGAGAAAAGATGTGTTCCATCAGCTCTGTCATTTCGGTGCGTGTGAGATCTTTGACCTCCGGGGCAAGGCTCTCAATCGTGCCGCCCAGATTGCAAAGGCGGTGGGTGCGCTTGGTGCGTTCGCCTTTCTCCAGATACTTCTTTCTGTTCTCCAGACGCTCCAGCTTGTGCTTCTCCTGTGCAAGCTGCGTCTCAGCTCGTTCCTTTTCGGCTCGAAGCTGATCGAGGGTTTTCGGTTTTGTCATTGTGATTGACCTCCTTTTTTGATTTTTGGGATAAAAAAAGACCGTCAACTTTTCGCACATTGCGACCAGTCAACGGTCTGATTTTCGGTATTTATTTTTCCAAACTTGCTGGCGGCGAACAGCATTTCATGCTGTTTGCGGACGGCAAGTCCACAAGGGATAGACGCACAAGCGTCGCAAGGGAGTGTAGCTCCCTTGACGGAACGAAGTGACGAAACATTTTCGGTCAAGCAGTTTTTCTCTGCTGACCGGGAATGAAGCTCCGCAGGACGCACATACTCCCGATAGGAGAGTATAGAAGTGCGCCCTTTAGTTCCTAAAGGGATTTTCTTCTGACCCAAATTACATAAAATGTAGATCAAGACATTTCTAAGAGGTACTCTCAGATTTTCACAACATAAGGTTCATCTTCAATAATACCCTGATCGTGGGTAACAATGATAACCGTTTTACCTTCTTCATTGAGTTCGTGCAATAACCTCATAACAATATCTCTATTTTTCTTGTCAAGTGAGCCAGTAGGTTCATCTGCCAAAACAACAGAACATTTTTTCATCATAAGACGAGCTAAAGCAACTCTCTGTTGTTCACCACCGGAAAGCTGATAAACTTTTTTGTTAACTTCCTTTGATAACCCCACACGATTAAGAGCTTCTTTAAGTGATACTTTAGTTCGGCTTGATTTTTTAATCAAACTTAAATTTTCTTTAACTGTCTTATTTTCAAGCAGTGCAAAATTCTGAAAAAGAAACCCCACTGTATCCGCAAAAAAACTGTTTTTATTTTTAAGCCGGGTAATATTCAGCCCTTCGATTATGATACTGCCGCTATCCGGCTTTTCGATACCACCAATCATATTGAGCAAAGTGCTTTTTCCACTGCCGCTATCCCCGCTGATTACTACAAAACTTCCATCCGGAATTTCCAAATTAAAGTTGGAGAAAATTATTTTCTCTCCAAATGCTTTATTTAAGCCACGAATTATAATCATAAACATCCACCTTTCAAGGACTTTGAGATATTTGTTTTTTCAACCCACATAACATTTGTGAAAATGATTGCCATTTCAATAATGGTGAGCAATGCTCCAACCAGTAAAGCAATCCCGACACTTGCGTTAGATATAAAAAGCGAAACAATGCAAATCAATATCACAACGGCTATATTTTCTAAGAGATTAACGGAAATAAATCTTTTGTGCCTTTCATAAAAGCGATAGCCCAAAACCTTTTTGAGGGAGATTTCCATCGCATTAAGTCTAAATTCCATTTTCACTTCAGATATGATGATAGCGATATCTAACAGCAATACTAATACGCAAAGAGAGCTTATAAAGCCAATCAGTTTCACGAGAAAACTATGACTATAAGTATAATCCTCCCCGACATTCGTCAGCATAAAATAGTGTGGACCAAGCTGTTCTGCATATTTTTTCGCAGCATTACGAATTGTGCTTTCATCGCATCCGTAGATCACCTCACCATTATATGTTCCTGTTTCGATATAACTTCCATTCAAAGCAACAGCCTCATTTGCCTGATAAATAACAATCGGATTTGTTGCTCTTGACAATCCGTCAATAGCCTCTTCTCTGTTCGAATTGAGATAATAAAATTGCTCTCTGCCAGAATATTCTTTATAAACAACACGCAGTTCTTCTGCATTTTGGGTAAGAGAGTCAATTTCCTCTTTTGCGATATCTTTGTATGATTCCGCATTTTTTCCCTTTGGCACGAAGACCACGATATCCTCTTTTTCATCATCTTCAGTAAGCATATCAGAAAACCCTTGCAGCATATCTCTGGCATTATGATTTACAAAAATATAATTATCCGTATCGCTTATCCGGCTGCCTATGCAGACCACCGGATTTATAGTGTTGTATTCATTTTCGTAAAGGTCATTCCAAAATTCGCTCTCTTTGGATTCCTCCTCATTTTCTTCAAAAGGAGGTTCAATCTGCATAACTCCAAAATAGTAATCATTATAATGATTTTCTAAAAGAGTAGTGTTTGTAAGTAAATTACCTTGAATGCTACTGAGATTTGTAGTTATTGTAAAAATCGTCATAGCAGTAGCAAATACTTTAAGACCGTTCAGAAGATAAAACATACCTTTTTTATCTGAAGCATTGGCAAAGGCTTTTTTTACATCAAAGCGGACAAAAGCAGCATAAGGAATTACGGAAAGAACTGCTCCGGCACAATACACTGCCAAAATGAGATGATCTTCATACGCTCCCGATATAAATTGAGAAACAAGCAACTTTGCTAAGACGAATAATGCAGCATATGAAATCATATCAGCCACTACAGCTTTTAGAGCAATCACAGCAGCATTTTCGCCCAGAGAAGCTCGTACAACTACTTCCTTTTGTCTGCGTATCACCTCAATCATATTAAGTACAATCATCAATATGGCAACCAGGCCCCAAACAATGAACATCATATCAGTTTCGGTTGATTGCCAAAACTCTGGCTGCGATATAGAATATTCTTTTGCCAAATCTTGATATGTGGCAATAATGTCATCATCGTCACCGATATAGCTGACCATTATTTCCTGTCCATTGCCTGTGTTTTTTGCTTCTCTAAAATCTTCAAATTCTATTACGGTGATTCCGCCTATCAAAGCCGTATATGTTTTTTCCTCAATATCCATTGTGCTTTTAAGACTATCCCGAACAACGGTATCATCACCATAAATATAAAGTCTTGTCTGATAATTAGAAACTCTCTGATTAAAAGTCGAAAAAATATGAACACCATGCTTCTCAGCTGTATCTTCTGCATTGGCTAAAAATGAATCCATATCGTCATTAGTAGTTGTGTATCTGGACGATAAATAATAAGCACCATTAAAGTTCCAGAGCATATTTTGATATACTTCAGCTTGCATAACAAAAGCAAAAATAATCGTAATCAACAGCAATATATTTCTTATATGTTTCATTTAAAATTCTTAAACCTCCTTTGAATAGGTAACAGACACACGATTGCCCAAAATACTAATATGGATTTTTTCATACAACCACATTCTCTTGTTAGATTCTAATTTTCCGTTTTCTTTATTCGCATAAATTGTACCATAAAACTCGTGAACAATTCTACCGCAACTTTGGACTACATGAGAAAAGTCCGAACAGTTTTCTGCCCGGACTTCCTCGCTCAATCATAAATCAATTCCACTTTCACAATCTCCTCTGCCTGTGCCTTGCAAGCGTTCATCTGCCGCACCCATTCCATTTGGTTTTCGGCTTTCAGTTGCTCGGTCACGCCGTTTTGCTCTGCCAGTGACCGCACGATCAGCTCCATGCGGTTTCGTGCTGTTTCGTCAATCTCGGCGCAATGCTCAAAGAGCTTGTCGGATAGCACCAGCTCATTGAACAGTATCGGACGGTGCATTTCCAGATACGCCTTGCGAAGTCTGCCGTAGTGTCCGAGGGGCTTGGTCTTGCGGATAATGATGTTCGGGATAAGATAATCACCGTTCTGTGTGTAAGTGATATTCATGCTGTTTGTACTCCTTTCATCGGCTCTCTCTGCGGTAAACTGCTGACGGGAACGAACACTCCCTTTGCAATGTCCTCTGCACGAATGGCGGCTTTCTTGGCTTCGATTTCTGCCTTTTTTCTCCCCTTGATTTTGTCCTCGTATCGCTTCTGCGCTCCGCTGGCTTTCCGCTTCAAGTAGTTCTGATGAAGCCTGTCCTTGCGTTCCTCACGCTTGCGGATTTCCTCTAATTCCTCCGGGGTAAGCTCCGCTTCTCCAAACGCCGGGGGAACGAATCGCCCAACAAAATTGAAGTAAATCTCGACCTCCTGTGTGGTCTGTATACTGCCCTTGCGGTCACGCTCATGCACAAGGATTTTCTCGATAAACTCGTTGAGCATGGCAATGGTCAGCTTGTCGAAGTTCTCATATTTGTCAATCAGAGCGATAAAACGGTCAGCGTCCTTTTCGTGCTTCTCATAGCTCTTGACAGCCTTTTCCAGAACAGAGATTTCAGCGGTAAGCTCGGACTGTTCCTTTTCGTATTGAGCGTCCAGAGTGGCGTATCTGCTGTCGGACAGCTTGCCTAAAATGTTGTCCTCATAGATTTTGCAGAGCAGGACTTCCAGCTCGGAAACTCTCTGCTTTGCTGTGGCAAGGCGTGTCCGCTGCTTCCTGACCTCTGCCGTCTGCTGGCTGGACTGCGCTTCCTGCACCACACGGACAAACTCGGCTCGGTCATGCTTGGCATATTCTGCAATGGCTTTGAGCATTTCAGAGACAAGGGACAGTACCACATCTTCATTGATACGGTGCTGGGTCTTGCAGAGCGTTCCGCAAGGAACTTTGGTGTACTGTGAGCAGGTGTATTGAGAAATGCGCTTGCCGTTATTGGTGCGGTGGACATACATCTTGCCGCCGCAATCGGCACAATAAAGCAAGCCTGTGAGGGGAGCTGCTTCGCCCCAGCCGTCCGGGTAGCGTCTGACATTCCCACGGATTTTCTGCACAAGGTCAAAGGTCTGCTGGTCAATAATGGCTTCGTGCGTATTCTCAAAAATCGTCCATTCGTCCTCCGGGACATAATGGCTTTTCTTGTCCTTGAAGTGCTTTCGGGTCTTGAAATTGACGGTGTGTCCCAGATATTCACGCTTTTCAAGAAGGTTGCAGATGGTGGAAGAACCCCAGCCGTACACATCTTTGAAAGTCTTATTCTTGTTCACGCCCTCGCCGTGCTGGGCAAGGTAAGCGGACGGAATGAGGACTTTTTCTTCTTTCAGCTTGCTGGCGATCTGATACGGACCGTAGCCCTCAATCGTCATGGCAAAGATGCGCTTGACCACATCAGCGGCTTCGGGGTCAACCAACCATTGGTCTCTGGCTTCGTTCCAGAGATAGCCGTAAATGACCGTGCCTGTGAGGTGCTTGCCGGACTTGCCTTTGGACTGGAAAGTGGAACGGATTTTACGGCTGGTGTCTCTGGCGTAATACTCGTTCATAATG
The DNA here is from genome assembly GCF_020560825.1 of Dorea sp. 210702-DFI.3.17. Lineage (NCBI taxonomy): Bacteria > Bacillati > Bacillota > Clostridia > Lachnospirales > Lachnospiraceae > Dorea > Dorea sp. 210702-DFI.3.17. The sequence goes on along the minus strand of NZ_JAJCNB010000012.1, from coordinate 68,125 downwards.
TTGCGGAAAGGGGTAAAATCATCGTCCCCTCTGGCACTATCCACGCCGTCATTGATGGCGATAAGTCGCACGCCACGCTGACGCAGGATTTCCATAATCTGACCGACTTTCAGATAGTCACGACCCATGCGGCTCATGTCCTTGATACACAGATACTCCACATTCCCGGCTTCAACCTCTTTCATCATTGCCAAAAATCCGGGACGGTCAAAGCAGGTGCCGCTAATGCCATCGTCCGTGAAATGGACAATGTTTGTAAAGCCCTGCCGTGCGGCGAACTCCTCCAACATAGCCTTTTGATTGGATATGGAATTGCTCTCACGCTGTTGGTCATCATCTTTGCCAAAGTCATCACGGCTCAGTCGTTCGTACAGAGCTGTGATTTTCTCATTTTTTCTCATAACTTGCGCTCCTTTCTTCGGTTTTAGGTTGTGTGTTCTAAGAGACTTCCCAACCGCTTGATTAAGAAGTCTTTTAGAGCATACAACACCGGCCGCCTGCTTATAAATGGCATACTGCTTGACCGCAATACTCTCTGGGTCCCGCATTTCCAGTCTTTCAAACAAAATGTCCAATGGTGACTGGTAATCCTCATCATCTTCTTTGACCTGTGCGCTTCCAAGCATTTCCATAATCATCGGGAAGTTCTGTTCTTCCGGTGGAGCTTCATGCAGTAAATACAGCATAAGTGCCTGTAAAAGTGCAGTCTCTGACTTTTCCCAGAACGGGTCCGAGCTTTGTGCACCTTTCGGTGTCGTGTTGCGGATCAGGTTGTTAATTAGTTTCAGCACATCCTTGTCATCCCGGACATACGCAAACGGATTATAACACCAGGAAGTCTCCGGATTGATCAAATCAAAAACCCGGACTTCATATCCATTCCGTTCCAGAACACCTCCTGTTTTGCGCAGAAGTTCCGCTTTCGGATCTGTGATCACCATCGAGCAGTTGCACTGCATGATGTTCGGAATCGCATAGGTCCGGCTCTTTCCTGCCCCGGAACCTCCGACTACCAGCACATTTAAATTTCGTTTATGCTTATATCCATCCAGTCCCATGCGGAAATGCTGTGTCAGAAGCAGATTATTCGTGTACTGCTTTTCGCAGTAACGTCTGCAGATTTCGGACACGTTGCCCCATTTTGCGGAACCATGTTCCACGCCTCTTCTATAATTTCTTTTTTGGGATTCATAAATACCAATGCCTAAGAAATAGGCTGCTGTGAATATCAGAATACATTTGAACGTATACGGTGTATACGTGATAAAAAACGGCTGTTCGAGTTTTTCGCTCAGCGTTTCTAAGATTTGAATAAAATTCTTATCCGGTGTAATGGCACAAGCGGTAATCGCTGCCGCCCACCAGACAAATGGCAGAAAGACAAGATACAGAACCCAGTCCTGCTTTTTTGTACTTATCTCTGCAAGTCAGATTCTCTTTTCTTGCGTGGCTTTTCTTCTGGATGTCCCTGTCCTTCTTTCTTATGAAAGGAATCCACTCCCGGTATCAGTGAGAGACTTCTGCCGTTGTCCCACTTAACACCAAGCTGGCCTGCATCATCCACATACTGCACAGTTCCTTCCAGTCCCTGCGGCATACCCGCTTCTCCATCCATCGAATTCAGACAGATTCTTGTTCCTGCCGGATACTGTTCTCTAAGTCTTGCCACTTTTTCTCTTGAATAAATGACCAATCAACCACTCCTTTCTCTACCAGAACATGTGTCTGCTAGTATTCGGTTTTGCAACCTGAATAATAACTTTATCTATTCCATCACTGTATCTTCCGGCTGCAAGATATTTACTTCTGAGTCTGTTCAGTGCCTTACGGATCTGCCTTTGTTCCCCGGCTGTAATCTGCAGTCGTTTCTGAGCGAGGTCGTATTCACTTACTTTTTTCAGAAGAGCTTTCGTTTCTTCCAAACATTCATCCTGCTCACTCTGCGCCTGTAGCTCATCATTCAGTGCCACCACGAACATATTTTTCATAATGTTATCCATCTTCAAATAGTATTTTGTCATCTGGCTGACCTCCTTTTTTGTTACACCAACCATATCACAAGACCTCCGTAATAGCTACTCCAACCGTCCAACTTTTTCACTTTTATCGTTCCGGCTGGTTCTTTGCTTTTTTCTCTTTTCCAGATGCTTTTTCATCCTTGGTTTCCGGTGTTTTTACAGGGTCTCCGATTGCGAACTCATCGGTTACATACTCCTGTTCCTTTGCACCAAAATTCCGTTCGATATGGTTTCGGATACTATAGGAAGCCTGACGGACATCATTTAAAAAGTCTCTCAGTTCCTGTGGATCTTTCTTTCCACATTCATTTCTCTGTGCAATATACTCCAGATTGAATCCGGTAACATCCACACCATAACGTTTCGCAATCACATAGGCTGCACAATAAGCCTGTGCACTGACTTTCTGTCGGCTGTAGGTTCCGGTATGCTGGTCCAGTGCTGCACACGCCAGTTCTCTGTTCAGTGCATGGAATGTCGTTACTTCACTCATTCCGTTGCGGATATAAATGGTACGGTATCTCGGATTGTACTGGGCCTGCACTTTGTCTGGCAGATCATCCTCAATCTGCACACGTACCGACTGGTCTTTTAAGACAGTTCCTATCAGTTCTGTCAGACTTCGCTGAGGGCGTTCTTCCAATGGCTTTCCAGACATCTGACTGATGTCAAATCCTTTTCCAATCGTATACCCTCTCCGCATTTCTCCGTCTTTTTCGTATTCAGTGGAAATCATATAAGTAATGCCATGTTCCCCGACTTTGACCGAACGGTGTTCTTCTCTCCAGCGTTCATAAGACCTTACCACCTTAAAATCTGGATGCTGTCCGTAAATCAAAAGCAGATTCGGTGTTCTCTGGGTATTACACTCTGCCATAAAGTCCAGAAAGCCTTTCAGTTTTTCTCCATCCTGAAAAACTCCCTGTGCCTGTGAATCTACTTCAGCCCATACCTCTTCTCTTTCCTGCTGTTTTTTGGCTGCATATTCTTCTTTCGTCAATTTCTGTTCAGGAACCTGCTGTTCTTCCGTTCCCCCTGAAATCATATCTGTTAAATCCATATACATTACCTGCCTTTCGTTTTCATATTCTTACGTTTCTTCCGGCTCTCTCTGGCATTTTTCCGTCTGTCCGGCCTCTTACGTTTCTCTTCCTGTTCCTTGCGGATATCTCCGAGTTCTTTCCGCACAGATGGTTTTTCATTCTTTTCTTTCCAGCTAATTTCCCGATCGGAAGAAGTATTTCTGTTGCGCGAGAAAGGTTCGGATGGATTCTTTTCTTCCCCCTCCTGCGCCTGTGTAAAATTTCCTTCCGGGAAAGCCTCATCCCCGATCTGGAACATTTCTTCCGCATCGTCCAGTTCAAATTCTATCTTGCCTTCCGGCAGGACAACAGTCTCTGTCCGTACATTCTCCCCGGATGCTTGTTCCATCTGGTTCTCTGCCTTTTCCGGTGCATTCTCTTTTTCCACTGCTTCTGTAACCATAGAGCCTGATTCTGCTTTTACAAAATCCAGATTCATCCGGTCTAATACCCGGTTCATCTTTGCTGCATCATCTGCAAATACCATGACTTCTGTCTGGTCCGGATTCACCTTATCTTTGATAACTACATATAAGATACCTCTCGCCTTGGCTTCTTTTGCAAATTCTTTTAAACGGTCACCCGGAACGGTAAAAAATTTCATCGGGCGCTGTTCCTTTAACATTCTGGTAAGCCTTGTTTTCCCTCTTGTCTTTTTCTGATCCTTTAATGCGGCCGCAATAAAGATTGCCACATGCTTTGCCACATTTCCGGTAATCTTCAAAGAGTATTCCATTCCTTCCAGACTGTACCGCACCACCTGATCCGCCGGTTCTGCTCCATAATTCATACTTATCTCACCTCCTGACTCTTCTGTATTCTTTCTTTATCTTCCACACGTTTTTCATTCTGGCTCTGTTCTTCTGCTTCCTGAAGTCTCGCTTCGATTTCCAAGGAATGCTTTTCAATCTGAACGGTCATACGGACTTCCTTACGGAGTCGCTTCAGTTCCTCATTGATTTCGGACAATCGTTCTTCCCCTGTCTTGCTGCCCCCATTCCGGTACAATCCTCTGCGTTCTTTCATAAGTTCCGCAATCTGCTTTTGCAATGGTTCTCGGTATGCGGCAAGCTGCTCTCTGGTTGTGATGTCATGTTTCATTAGAAATTCAATCTGTTCAATCCTGCGGTCCAGTTTCCGGATATCCTCTCTGACCACGTATGGACTCCGTTTCGGTCTTTTTGGCAGTACCCCCATCTGATATAAATAGGAATAATACAGTGCCTGAATCCCGGTCAGTTTCTTCTTTGGATAAATCTGTACTGCCTTTTGATAGACTCGTTTCACCTTTGGCTGTAGTATCTGCCCACGTATTTCCTCTTCGGAATAGTTTTTTCCAAGAGAACGCAGACGGATATACCGTTCCATCCCCGGAGCTTTTAAAGAGATGTATTTCCTGTTCAGTTTCCATGTATATCCCCGCTTTTCCATCTCTTTTAGGAATTGTGACCAGGAGTAGCTTTCCTGTACAGATTCCCTGATATCCAAACGGATTGCCATTCTCCATGTCGGCTTTCCTTCCTGTTCTGCTTTCCACTGTACATAAGGGATTGATTTTTTCTGATCGGATTCAATGATAGACAGACCATATTTTCTGCACAGGTCATCGGAAATCTTGCGGATCTCCGTATAATAACTCTTTGCATTACTGTGGTACTTACGCCCGTCTGCCATGCTCACAGAGTTCCAGACAATGTGGTTATGATAATGTCTGGTATTCAGATGCGTTGTGATAACAACTTCATACTGTCCCTTTAAGAGCCGGTCTGCCAGTTCCTGTCCGATGAGATGTGCCAGTTCCGGTGTCACTTCACCTTCTGCAAAACTCTGTACCAGATGGTATCCTGCTACACCGCCCGTCTTATGGAATCTCTTTTTTGTTGCCACCATATCTTCATACGCATTTTCATTGGTACATCCGATGGTATCTTCGAAGACCGCCTGTTCCGTCTTTGTCCGGTTCATGGCATAATCAATGGCAGCCTCCAGAGAATCTGCTTTCTGTGTGGTTTTTTCTTTATCTTTCACATATTCGATAGAACGGTCCAGGCGGTGGACGGGGATAACACTTGTATAAGCCATCCGGCATTACCACTCTTCCTTTACCAGATGCCATGTTTCTTTGGTAAGACGCAGCATTTCCTGAATGCTCTGCTCACTTGCCATTCCAGAAGCATTGGCAACATGGGCAAGCTGATTGGCATTGTTGCATAAGCCTGCAATTTTTCGGAGCAATTCGGGGTGATGCTCGCAGGGTTTGGCATGTACTTGCGCTCCCAAAATCAACGAACGCATAAACTCTTCCCTGCTCAGACCGCTTCTTTCGACCTGCTCATTCAGTTCCCTGACTTCCCTTGCATTAAGCCGTACCAGGATCACATGGTTTCGTTTTCGCATTGCATCACCGTCCCTTCTTTTTTCTCTTCCTCTTTCATCATACCGCCAAGATCCTCATCGGATTTTTTCGCTGCAACCATGCAACAGGTCACTACCACTCCTATAAATCCTCCGCTCATCAATGCGATTACAATCATTACTCCGTTTCTTAACATGACTTGATCCTTCCTTTCCATTTTCGTCTGTGTCCGGGGGATTGGGGTTCTCCCCAAAGTGCGTTTGGATATCCAAACGCTATGCTTGCAATACGAGTACCACCAGTTTCTGTAGCACCGGATTAACTCGATTCTGATTTATTTTGATTCTTTTATCTGTACCAGTCCATCAAGTGTCGTACAAATGATATGGAGTCTGTCTGCCATACTGATTTCGGTATTCATTGTTCCTGTCACTTCTTTCCCACATACGACTACCATCCGGCATCTCCGCAAAAGGATATGGGACATTCTTCCATATCCCTGCATATCTTCCGCATCGGATTCTTCCAAAAATGGTGAGAATACAAATCTCGGACAGATTGGTACATACCCAAGTTCATAGATTTTTCTGCAATATTTCTGCACTTTTACCCGGCTTTCTTCTGCTGAACAGCACACATAAGCCAGAGCCTGTTCCATACGCTCCATCTCCTTCCTGCATCCAGTTGGATGCCACTGATTTTCTCTATAAAAAACAAGATGTCCAATTGGACATCCCGGCTACTTTTCATCCTCTTTCTGCTCTGCTTCTAATGCAATTTTCACTCTGTCACTTCCCAGTTTGTAGTAGGCATCTGTTACCTCAATTCCCACTGCACGATAACCTGTCATAACCGCTGCAAGGACAGTTGTTCCTGCTCCGGCAAACGGGTCCAGGATCAGTCCTCCCGGTTCACAAATCTGGATGACATCTTTCATAAGCTGCAACGGTTTCTCTGTCACATGAATCCGGTTCTGCGGATTTCCATATCGGAAAACACCCGGCAGACAAGATACCGGACGGTTGATTGGCATCGGTCCGTTACTGCCCCACACAATGTATTCAGCCTGCTGGCGAAAACGGCCTTTCTGTGGACGGGAGTTTCCCTTATCCCACACCGCTGTTCCTCTCCAGATCCATCCTGCCCACTGCAATGCATCGGTAATCGATGGATACTGACGCCAGTCAATGAACAGGCAGATCGGAGCACCTTTCTTGCAGGCTTTCCGCACATCATAGAGCCACTCAGCCATCCAGTGTGTCCAGGATCTCTGGTCTTTATTATCTCCATCAAAATCCGGAAGTGCATTCGCAGCACTCATACTGCTGTATTTCTGGTTTGTAGTACGATTTCTTTCATTCTGCTTTGTTCCACCGGACGCATACGGTGGATCGGTAATGACTGCATCAAAGATTCCCGGCTGGAATGCTTTGACCAGTTTTAATGTATCTCCATGTAATATTTTCCAGTTTTCCCCTTCGGCATATTCCTCCAGGTATGTTCCCTCTTTCATAAGTTCTTCCAAACTCAGGCCATTTGTCATAGGCATCATCCTTTCTTTTCTCAGCGTTCCGGCTGATTTTTCTTCTTTGTCTTTTTATTTTCTTTTGGTGGTGGACTCAACTCGGTTTCCACGTATTCACTGATAATCAAAAGTGCTTTGTAATAGTCCCCACTCTCCAATACTCTTTTACACATTTCTTTTGCTTCTGCTGTCTGTTTATTCTTTTTCAAAAGAGTTGAGGCATTGCCCATAATGGAAAAAATATTCCCATCATGTCCAAGGAGTTGTAACTTGGGACGTTGTTTCTCAGGCTTTGTCGGAATCTGCCCTGTTTTCTTTTCATACATTTTCGGCTGTTCCATATTAGGATGCCAAAAATGCACATTCAGCGTTCCACCATCTACCTTGATATCCCTCTGTTCAAATCCTTCACCCCACCCGTCACTGTACTGCCCTGTAATGTATTCGGTGAATTCCTGTAGTTCTTCCTGACTTAAAAATTCATTTAATTCCAGTTTGGTACAGCCGTACAGGATTCCGTCTTTGTTTTCTATCGTAACAACTGCACTTTGTATCTTTTCCTGAATGGACTCACTTCCATCAAAATACTGCATGAGATCATCTTCCCCATAGAGTTCCAGTTCTTCTCGGATGACTTCTTCATAATCGGCAAGTTCTGTTCCATCTAACGGCATTCCATATTCATCACTCTCCGACCAATCTTCTTCCCATTCGGATTCTTCTGAATAAAGATTTCCAGTCAGCTCCGTCAACAGATGTATGTGCATCGTTCCTTTTTCTTCCATTCTCTATCACCTTCTTTCCAATGGTCTATCCCTGCATTTATTTGCCTGCTTTTTTTCTTTCGCAAGGTCTGCATAATCTGCCCCTTCTTTTTCCGGCAGATTGCAGATAATCTGATACGTTCCCTCATAATGTTTTTTCATCTGTTCTTTCGCCCATCTCCCGGCAAAGTCATTATCGGTGCATATTTCAATTTCTTTGATTTCCGGATGGTTCTTCAGAAACTCTTCCAGTGCGTCCGGCGGCTTTTTAAAACGTTCACTCTGTATCAGTGCGTTTTCTTTCGGAGCAGCGATTCCCCCAAGGGAAAGACGATATTTATCCCTCTTTCCTTCTTCCAGTGTCATGTGTGCCAGTGCATCAATACACGCTTCATATACGGCAACTCGTTTTGTTTCTCTTTCAGGTGGAATACAAAAGCTGTACTTTTTTTCACTCCCGGTCTGCTCCATCTTGAATCCCTTCCCGTTTTTTTCATAGATTCCTCGCAGGAATGCATATCTTGCTTTTCCGGATTCATCTTTCCCAACAAAAACAGCGTTATGATACGGGACACTTTCATAAAGGATTTCATGTGAAATACAATACGTGATCACTTCATCTCTGATTCCTCTGTGGTTTAAATACGCCCTGATTCGTCTGCAATTACAATACCTCTCCGGCAGCTTAAATGGCAGTTTTTCCCTTTCCACAGACTGTGTCGGAATAAAAGACGGACTCTCTTCGCACAGCAGTTTTACGGCATCTGTAAATTTCATTCCATCTACTTCAATCAGAAACCGCAGTGCAGACACGCCACCGATATCTCTGGATTTCCAATGCCATTTACTTGACAGTTCATTGATTTTAAAACTGTCATGGTCCGTTAACTGCCATTCATTTCTGGTTCTTGTCTTTTGCAGTCGCTGTGCCTGATGTGTTCGCAAATACTCATACGCAGTCATATTTTTTGCTGCCTGAATCTCTTCTTCTGTTACCCAAGGCATTACAGAATCGTATCCTGAAGAGCCAGTACCTTATCTGTCCGCTCCCAAGGAAACTCCTTTCTTCCAAAATGACCAAAAACTGCCGTCTGCCGAAAAATCGGACGATTCAGTCGAAGGGATTCCATGATCTGAACGGGTGTCACTCCAAACACCAGTGGGATTGCTGCCGCCAGACAATCATCTGCACACACTTTTCCTGTACCAAAGGTATCTACCTCAATCATAACCGGTTCTGCTACTCCGATTGCATAAGCCAGAGACACCTGACACTTGCTTGCAAACTCAGCAGCTACTATATTTTTGGCGATATACCTTGCCATATAAGCCGCCGAACGGTCTACTTTCGAACAGTCCTTTCCCGAAAATGCACCGCCGCCATGCGGAATCATACTGCCATAAGTATCCACCATCAGCTTTCTTCCCGTCAGTCCGGTATCTGCATCAAACCCTCCACACACAAATTTTCCTGACGGATTAATCAGAATCTTCGTATCCTCATCCGGCGGCAGTAATCTGAGTGCTGAACGAAGCACTTTCTCTCTGATTTCGGCATCTAACTTCTTCAGGCTCTTTTCTGCACCATGCTGGCAGGAAACAACAACACTTTCCAGTCTTACTGGTTTTCCATCTTCATATTCTACGGTTACCTGTGCTTTTCCATCGGAAAAGATATCTTTGATATATCCGCTTCTTCTGCAAGCCGAAAGTTCACGTGTAATCCGGTGTGCCAGAACAGTCGGCATTGGCATAAGCTGCGGAGTCTCATCGCACGCATATCCGACCATAACACCCTGATCTCCAGATCCCCTGCTTCTATCTCTTATTTTTGCGCCGATATTATCCCGAAATTCTTTCGACACACTCACTGCTTTCGCAATATCTGGACTCTGCTGGTGTACAAACGTATCCATTTCTATTCCATCTGTACAATATCCGCATTCTTCCAGAACCTTTCGGATCACATCAAATACTGGCGGCTCATATCCGCTACTGATCTCTCCTGCCACAAACACATTTCCTCTTGTGGCAAGGACTTCACATGCCACTCTCGAAGATGGATCATAACGCAGACATTCATCTAAGATTGCATCTGCTATCTGATCGCATACTTTATCCGGGTGTCCTTCTGTTACTGATTCTGCTGTATAAAAACGTCTCATCTTTCTTCTCCTTATATGCAGACAGGGCAGGAGCTGCTCTATGCACATCTCCTGCCCTGTCAGATTGGTTTATCCTGTAATTCTTATTTTATTTTTCTTCTGTTTCTTCTTTGTTTTCTGGCATTTTTGACTTTTTTCTGCGGTATACGGTCACTCCTGCAGCTGTTCCGGCAGATGCCAGACCAAGTAAAATAAATGCCCATACTTTCTGGTTGTCACCTGTTTTTGGTGCATTTGTTTTTTCTGTTGTTTTCTCCGGTGTTCTGGCATCTTTCATTTCTACTTTCTGGACTTCCATTGTATCTTTCAATGTGAATGTGACATCTTCCGCAATCTCGTAACCATCCGGTGCTGTGATCTCACGCAGAGTAAGTTCTTCATTGACTGGGAGTTTTGCAATGGAATGTGGCTTTCCGTCCGTAATCCACTCTTCCAAAACAGTTCCGTCTTTGCGGATAATTTGAAGCTTTGCCCCTTCCAGTTCTTTTCCGGTTGTAAGGTCTGTTTTTGAAATTTCCACTTTGGAATATTCATCTTTCATCTCAACCTTTGTCACACTGCCATCTTCTTTGACTTCAAACGTCACATCGCTGGCAGACACATAGCCATCTTCATAAGGAGCCAGTTCCTCATGTAAGGTATAACTTCCTTCCGGCAGTCCGTAAATGACATGTTCTTCCTTACTGCTTACCCATTCTTCCACAACATTTCCGGCTTTATCAATGACCTGCAGTTTGGCTCCTTCCAGCTCATTTCCGGTTGTTGCATCTGTTTTTGTAATGCGTGTTTCTGTCGGCTGATTCTCAACTTCTTTGTTCAGTTCAATCTTTGTAAGATTCTGATTTTCGTAAGTTGCATCTACATTCCATACTTCCTCATTTGGAAGATATCCGGCTTTTCTGACTTCCTCTTTGACATAGTATTTTCCATGTGGAAGATCGCTGTCGAAAGTAAGTGTTCCCTTTGCATCCGTTGCTTTCTTTTCCAGCAGGGTATCTTTCTCTACGAGAACCTCTCCCTGATTAGAAAGAATATCTTCCGCAGCATACAGTCCAAAAATAACACCTTCCAGCTTTTCGCCTGTGACAGAATCTTTCTTTTCTACTGATACAGAAACTTTCTGTCTTTCATTTTTATAGGTAACGCCTTCATAAACGACTGCCTGTGTATCATCCTCTGCTGTCAGGGTAAATTCTTTCTGTTCTGTATTCAGGACAAAATTCTCTCCTGCTACAACTTCTTTCAGATAATAAGTTCCCAGTGGCAGATTGTTGATAACTGCCATTCCCTTTTCATCTGTAGTCAGTTTGGCTACCAGGTCATCTTTCTCATATCGGACAACTGGATTTCCTGCTTCGTCCTTTGCTCCGTCCGGTGAATAGATGGTATCTTTGGCATATACTTCGAATTCAGCACCTTCTACTCCGGTTTCTTCATATTTAAAGCCTTTATAAATACCTGTTTCTTCTTTACCAGATACGGCATTTCTTACTTTAGAAACCAGTGCTTTTACTTTTGCCAGAACAGAATCTCCGGTTACTTCGGTAAGCTGTTCTCCCTTTTTCGTCAGGAGCAGGCTTCCTACCTGTTCGTCATTTTTCTGTTCTACTTCTACAATCGCAGCTCCTGTATCCGGATCAATCTGATGTGCAGTATTTGAGGATACTGTAATTACAATACCGCTCTGTGGATTTTCTTTATATGTTCCTTTTGTAGTCTGCTCTAATGGTGAAATAATCGTTGTTCCATCATACAGGGACTCTTCGCTTCCCTGCCTTACAAATCCTTCCGGTGCTTTTACTTCTTCGATTCGATAGGTAGCGCACTTCAGTTCCTGCGGTGTGATCAGATATCCTTCCTCATTTGTTTTGAATACACTGATCTTTTCTTTCTTCGGATACTGAACAACCTGTTCCACATATTTCTTATTTGTCACATCGTAAATCTTATAAGAGGCTCCGGCCTTTAAAACCGTATTTCCAGTCTGTGCATCCTTCTTTACGATTTTCAACAAAAATTCAAACGGACGGTCATCAAATACTCTCCACTGCATTGGTTCTCTGCTGTCATTTTCCACATTTACAACAAATGGATCAATGGTTTTCAGATTCTCCGGGGTAGTGCTTTCCACTACAACATAACTTCCATACGGCAGTTCCGGGCTGACTGCATATCCTTTGGTATCAGTGATCAGTTCCGGTACTGGTACGGCGGTTCCTTTCTCATAAGTAACTGCAACCTGCTCTTTGCTGAAGTCATAATTCTTGAAATCATTTGCTGTATAGCTTTCCCCATTGGACGGTTTCAGTTTCCCATTTTTCACCTGTGTCAGGTCGCTGATTAGATATACCTTAAATCCTGCTCCTGCAACCAGGTCTGTTTCTGTCTGCTCTCCATCTTCACTGACTTTGATTAACTGGAATGCCTGTTTCTTTACCTGCTCTTTTACCGTAAGGTCTCTTGTCACTTCTGCAACATCCTGACCTTCATAAGTTACGGATACTTCATATTTTGTAGTATCCAGTGTATATCCTTCCGGTGGAGTGATTTCTTTTACATACATTTCTCCAAGGTATAATTCTGAAAACTCCAGTGTTCCATCATCTCCGATGACTCCCTGCGCGATCAGGCTGTCCTGTTTATACAGAACTCCTGTTGTTCCATCCGGATGCACGATGTCCTCTTTGGCATACAGACCATACACCGCACCACGAAGAGCACTGTCCCCCTGTGCCTTAAATGCAAGTGTTTCTTTATCAATCTTTGCGATTTTCACCTTTCCGGTGACTCTCTCATCTGTTGCAGTTACAGACAATGTCTTTCCTGCTGTAACATCTACTTTATATACTTCTGTATTCAGTTTGTACCCTGTCGGAGCAGTAACCTCTTTTACATACACAGTTTTCAGTGCGGAATCAAAATAATCGCTGACTGCTTTTCCGTCTGTTCCGGTTGCTGACATTGTCATAAGCAGGTTTTCACACTTCTTATCAGTATAAATACCATAAACTGCCCCAGACAGCGGATTCTGTGTATTGACATCTTTTTTCATAAGTTCAATGCGTGTCATATTCAGCCACTGTACACTGAAACTTACCGGAGCTGCTGTTTCGCTTTCAAATACACCGATATCCTGTTTGGAATCTCCGGTCGTCAGCACCAGCGTTCTCCATGTCTTTCCGACAGAACCGTATAAGTTGCCGGAAGCATAACTGCCTGTCAGCAACAGATCTGCCGACAGATAAATAGTATCGCCGCCATAAATCTGGATCTTTCCATTTGTCACACTTGTTCCTTTAGTCAGGTTATGTGCGGTGACATTTTCCGGCACACTGAGTGTCACATAATTTCTGTGATCCCCGGACAGTGTGATATTTGGTGTTTTCTGGAGATTTCCATCCCTTACTGCATTCAGTTTCGTACTGGAAAGTCTCAGTTCCCCTTTTGGCGGTTCTTCCTGTCCGAACAGGTAATTGATATATGCGATCACCCCTGCATTTACAAGGTCATTGTAATTACAGCCTGTAAATCCGGCTTCTCCTGCGTAAGCGTAGCTGGCTGCAATATGCGTATACACATACTTTTCATCCTCTGATTTCCCGGACAGATAACTTCCTGTCAGATCTCCTGCCCCACCATAGCCATAGTAAAGGACTTTCTGCAGATTCTTGTTACTGTCCAATACCTGTGCCACATAACTTCCACTCGGTGGGGATGCTTTTTGGGACTGGAGACAGTATGCGATCTTTCCGTTTACGGTAAACAGACAAGTAAGATAATTTCCAATATAGCTTGGATAATAAATGGTTCGCCCCTTTGTCAATGTTACTGTAGAACCGCTGCTTGTAGCTCTTTCAGCCGCAGACAATACCATCACATTTCCCTCTTCGATGTCCTCTTTCAGTTCTTTGACTGCCTGTGCAGATGCATCTTCTTCGGATGTTTCAATTTCTACATCTGTGTAGTTCTGCACAGGCGATTCCGAATCATCTTCAGATTCTGTATCTGACTTCTGTTTCTCTCCACCATTTTCTTCGGAATGTGCCTGTCCTTCGGTATCCGTCAGAGTCACTTTCCGGGTGATGGTATAGCTGTCACTCTTATCTTTTGGAATGACCATATAAGTGGCAATATATGTTCCTGCTTTGTCTGAATGATACGCTCCACCATTCTCATCTTTGATACTTACAAGCGTAACATCTTCTTTTTCTGCATCATAATGGATTCCTTCCATACTGGTTTCCACTGCAAATGTATCATCTGAAACTGCTTTTGTGATATCATCTGCTGTAACTGATGTATCTTTCTGGCTTGTTACCGCCTGTTCAGATGCCTGTACTTCCGTCTGCTGTTCCGAGCCTGTCTGTTCGGCCGCAAACGCATTCGCACTGCTCAAGGTACTGATGCCCATCAGGACAGCCAGTCCAAAAGCAGCAATTCTGGTCTTTAATTTTCTAACCTTCATGTGCTTTTCCTTCCTATTATAAATAGATTTTTTCAGTAAAATACCGCAGAAGATGTTTCCTCTGCGGTACGTTTTATCTTGCATATCGATTTTTTTCTTTTTTTACTTCCTGTCTGGTACGTTTTACCGCTTCCATGACAGACTCCGTTGGAATCTGGTTATCCTTACATCCTTCCAGAATTCCATCCAGATAAAATTTCGACGGCCTTGCCGGAACATCTTTGTGCGGAGCGTTCATCATATATACAAACACTTCTTTCTCCACACCATCCCGATTTTTTACACGAATTGATTCTTTCCCATAAAAACTTGGAAATCCTTCATAAAAATCCAGACTCTTCTCACACGCTTCTGTGATTTTCCATAAGACTCCTTCGACATAGCTTCCTTTTTCCGGCAGTACCGTTGCTACTCCGTTACCCGGAGCCCTTCCTCGAAATGCCAGCCGATAATCTTCAAGCCGGACATTTTCCACAACTTCCGCAGCCGGACACCTGTACTTCATCTGCTCCAGATTCATGTTGCTGCCATAAGCGAAGTAATATCTATCTTCCATTCTTTCTCACCTCTATCTGACTCCTTCTGTCCTTTGATTTTTCTTCAGACACTCATACGTGCTTTTATCATATCTCCACGCAAGATCACCATCCAGATTTGCCAGCAGATGTTTTCGGACATTTTTATATTCATCTCCAATTAACCCAAGTCTCAATAAAAATGTACGAAATGTAAATGCCGGATTTTCTGATATCAGTGTCTTTTTCATCTGTGTAGATCTCTGATTGATCGCCTGTGCGGAAATGGCTAATGCCAATGTAATGTTTGCTCTTACCTTTCCTGCATGTAGTGTGCTTTCAAAACAGCGCCATTCCAAAGTTCCCTTGGAAAACACAGCATGAAGATTTAGAGCATAATAACGGGTATCATCATAATGGATATGACTTCTATCCCTGCCTCCATACCAGACATTTCTTACTCGGTCCATAGTGATTGACCTATTTGGTATTTTTCGGATTTTCTCCAATACCTCCGGTTGCACTCTCTGACAATAACTATTTGCTCTTCTCTCCTGCACTTTCAGAGCCTTGAACAGGATATCTTCCTTTGCATACATAATTGTCAATGCATTTTTCAGGCTTTGCGGTGTATGATTCGATGCATCTACATGAACATGCTGACCACAGGACTCATTTACAAAACCTCCATGCTGTCGCAGACAGCGTACTACTTCCTGTAACTTTCCCATTTCATCATAGGATAATTTCGGAGATACCATTTCTGTTGAATATTCTCCACTTGCATCTACAATTCGACCGTATACTTTCCGTTGTGTATAAATGCTTCCATCAGACATAAATTTCCACTTTTTTCCTTCCAAATCTATCACTGACCAGATTCCGTAGGTAGTGCCGTCATAATATGCTTCTGTTCCAAACATTTCAGCAACAACTTCTGCAGCACGTTGTCTGGTAATCCCTGTCATTTCGATTTCTGTGCCAAAGTATTGGTCTTTTATACCGATCATGCCTAATAGATTCCTTTCTCAGACACTTCCTGTGTGTTGAGTTCGGAGTCTGCCTTTTGTAACAATCTGCCAATTGCCTCGATAACATTGACAGTTACTCCGTTTCCAGCCTGTTTATAAAGCTGTGCGTCAGAAGTGCTGTCTATGATCTTATCAATCTGCCAGTCGTAATAACCCTGCAGACGCAGACATTCCCTCGGAACTAACCTTCTTATTCTGCCGTGATACAAGATGCCATGACGATCGGTTGCAGTAATTGTAAACATCGGTTCTTCGGGTTCTTTCATACGTCTGCCGTTCTGACGAACATTTTCTTTGGCTGGTGTAAGGACTGCTCTTGCCCCTTCTTCACTTAATACGCCGGAACATTCTCCTTTGTATTTGTGGATTCCGCATTGTCGGGTATTAAGGCTTCTGCATTCTTCAGTTATCAGTGGTGGCGGAGATAAATCTACAAAATGAAGTGTTCCCTGTTGGATACCTGTAGTCAGGGTATGTGCTATCCGATGTCCGACTCTTCCTCTCCTGCTGTTGAGATTCGCATAGCCTAAATCGATGCTGTCACCCTCTCTTGCAAGTTTGTAGCCGAGCTTTGTATTTTCTTTAATTGGAACACCCACATCATATAATCCTGTCTTTCCACCCATTCCTCCGGCTTGTGATGTCAAGGTACAGCTTAATCCTTTTGGACTGTAGACTCTTTTTCCCTGACTTCCTGCCCGGATTTGAACAAGAGCTGCTCCATTTGTTTCTGGTTCAGGTAATACTTTTCCGGCACATCTGAAATCAAGATATCCGACAATATACACCCGCTTTCTTGCTTGGGGGACTCCGAAATCCTTGCTGTTAAGCACTTTCCATTCGACATGGTACCCCAGTTCAGAAAGCGTACTGAGGATGGTGCAAAACGTCCGGCCTTTGTCATGCGATAACAAACCGGGAACATTTTCAAGGATAAAATACGAGGGTCTTTTAGCTTCAAGAATCCGGGCAATTTCAAAAAAGAGAGTTCCTCTTGCGTCAGCAAATCCTTCTCGCTTTCCGGCGATAGAGAATGCCTGGCAAGGAAATCCTGCACAGAGTAAATCAAAATCTGGCATTCGTTCTGGTTCAATTGTTCTTGCATCACTACAATACCACTCCCCTTCTGTGTCAAACAGCAATCGGTAGTTCTTATCCGCATAAGTATCCACCTCGCAATGTCCGACACAGACAAAGTTTCCTGCCCGTCTTAAGCCTTCACGGAATCCCCCGATTCCGCTAAAGAGATCAAAAAATTGAATGGTTGCGGCTATCAACCTCCTTTTTGCTGATAAAAACAGGCGGCATGATTTCTCATACCGCCCTTCGTTATTCTGTATCAATTAGTTACCATTCTGTTTGTTCTTCTGCTTTGGTTTCTTCTTCCAGATCAGTTTCTCTTTCTGGTTCAGTTTCCTCTTCCGGTTCGCTTTCCCCTTCAGGTTCGTTTTCCTCTTTTGGTTCGCTCTCTCCTTCCGGTTCGTTTTCCTCTTTCGGTTCGCTCTCTCCTTCTGGCTCGCTTTCCTCTTCTGGTTCACACTCCCCTTCCGGCTCAGTGCTTTCTTCCGGTTGAGTTTCTTCTGTTCCCGATTCTTCGGTTGTCTGTTCGGATTCTTCAGGCTGTTCTTTGCTTTGCCATTCTGCCTCTGCCTTTTCCAGCGCTTCTTCTATAATCTGAATTAAGAAGTCTTTCTGTTTCATGTGTTTCTGTCCGATGACTACTTTTAATCTCTGGAATAACTCCTCTGATACCTGTACTGCTACTGTTCTTACTGCTCCCATGCTTATTTCTCCTTTTCCTTCCAGTCTGTTGAAATGTTCTTCAATGACCTGTTGTAAAAATTTTTGTGTGCTGCTTTCTGTGAGTTCGATCTCTTCTCTTACTTTTTCATGTAAGTCCATCGGGATCTTTCCGCAGATATTTTTCATCTCTGCCATAACTTTTCTCCTTTCTCTTTCGCTACACACAACATACTCCAAAGCCGCATGGAAAGCTATTCACAATACCCACCAAAGATAACGATACATTTCTGTCCTTACCCCTAGCAGATCCAACAATGTATGTATCGTGCAATCATAGGCCTCACCCCCTTTACAAATTTTCCATTTGAGATAAAAAATCCATCATCTGAGCTGGTATTTCTTCCGATGATGGTTTCGTTTTCAATTGTTCCGTAGTGCCACATATTCCTAATTCCCGAACACTTTCTTTTATCGTCTTTTGAATGACTTCTTCCAGCCATTTCCGATCCTCTTTTTCCAGAATTGCCTGAACCAGATACTGGCTTTTCTGCCCTTCTGGAACACTTTGAAATTTCTCCCATGCCCTCTGGTGTTCTGGATTTTTCAGGTTTGGGCGGAACGAATATACCGGACGTGTCATCTCGCCCACATCTGCTCTACAATCCGTTCATACCCTGTTGCGTTGGCATGGACGTCCTCTATAAAAACGGGGCGGCAAATCGCGTCCTGTGCGGTCACGTGGCGTTTTAAAATTGCGGAGCCTCCACCCATAAATACGGTTGGTACTGCCCGGAGATCAAACCCAGATTCTGTCACCGCAGACAGTATTCTTTCTATATATTTCCGTCCGCTTTCCTGTATAATCCGTCTGGCCTCCTCTGCCATACTGCAAGATTCCCCCCGAAGCACACGCTCAATTTGAGTTTCTGTTACAGACAGTCCGGTATTTCTACGCACCTGTTCTGCTGTCTCATCAATACATCGGATCACTCCAAGCTCCAGACTCCTGCACGTTGCTGCATTCGGAACAGCATTGTCCAGCCTCATAAGGTCAACGGTCCAGCCACCAATATCAACAAGCAGAACAGACGGTTCATTTTTCAGATACTCTGGATGAAGAGCAAGCGCAGAGTATCCCTGTGGGAACAGTTTCACATCTTTTATTGTTATCTCATATAATTCACTTTCATATAAAAATCGCACTGGCTGCTCTTTCCGCAACAGATACTCCCTGAATCCCTGTTTCTCTCTTCCGAAACTTGAAAGCGGAAGTCCGACAGCCAGAATTACCTCTGTCTTTCGTTCCGCTTTCCGATGCTTGATTTCTTCTGCAATGGCTGCCAACGTCAGCAGATAATAATTATCATTGGACGTTTTATTTTTTACCAGCGTCTGTCTTCCCGTACCACAGACATAATACTTTCCCTGATACTGCAGAACATTCTGCATGGTATACGGCTCGTAATCATACCTGATAATTCCACTTGGGAAAGACACTTGTCTTGTTTTTATTGCATAATAGCCATGATCAATTCCTATGATTATCGCAATCACATCCTTTCATTTTTCTGTTTAACGTAATGTCAAAAATGCTTTCACTGCTGCAACGGATCGTTGCAAAAGTGCCATTCGTGAACACTTTTCTATGTTCCAGTGTCCCAAAACCTGCGGAAAATCTGGCTTTTTTATACCACTATCGCCAGAGGAACACTACTGTTCCTTCCCAGCCGGTTATAAAAGATCCCTCTCCCGGTGGCGGTTCGGCCTGTCCGGGGGAGGGATATATCGCAAGTTTCCTTTTTGAACAATTGCCTGTCTTTTTATTTTTATGAGATGTTTTTCCTGCTTTTGTAAAATGGGAAGATACTCCGGTTCTGACAAAAACTTCCGTATATAATTCCCCTTTTCTCCCAGCCTGTTATCATTTTCTAACAGCTCCATTTCCACCATGTAATGGGTATCTGGATGAAATCTCTTCTCACACAAAATGCTGTCCCCTTTTATATAATCAGATTTAGCCGATTCTCTTGCTGCCGCCAAGAGTTCATAAATACTTACTTCCACCTCTTATCACCTCCCAAAAGACCAGAAAAAAGCAGACCTCTTAATCGAAGTCTGCTCCTGTCGGATATGGTAATCCTCTTTCTTCATATTTTTTATCGATATAATTTCGAATCCATTCCCTGTATTCTTCCGTTAATGCCAGTTCCTGAAATTCTAACAACCACTTTTCCCCTTTTGCTTCGTCATCAAGCCATCGATCTTCTATGCACTCCGGCTCATCTAACATTTTCATCATCGCTTCAAATGGCTCTTTTACATCATCACCAAATTCTTTCCATAAGGCGATTCCATAGTTCTCCAGTTCAAAAAATTCTGTCAGATATGTCAATCGTTCCATATCCCCCAATGTCATTCTTTTTTCACCTGACAATAATGCTCGATCTCTTTTGCCACATAGATTTAAAAATTTTCTCTTTTCCATCTCCACATCCATTATACTTTTACCTCTTCCTGTTAAAAATAATTCCTTATTACGAAACATTATAAAATTTAAATTCTTTAGAATCAATATATATATTTCTGTATTACGAATCTTTTTATTTTATAAGGGGAGTTCATCATTATGCAAAAGATTAGACCAGATATGGATATTGGTAAAAATATCCAAGCAATTCGATATAAAAACAATATGACTCAAGACCAAGTAGTTGCAAAATTAAATCTTATGGGTATCTCCATCACCAAAAGTACCTATGCCAAACTGGAAACAAATCGCATGAACATTAAGGCATCTGAATACCAGTATGAAGCTGATCGTATGAACAGACAATGGTATTCTGTAAGTAAAGACAAACGTTTAAGTGGTACATGGACTTTAGAGCAATACGAAGGACAGTATAGAGCTGCTATGTATGCAGCAGTGAAATCGGCTAATCCAAATTGGAAGCCGGGACAAAAGTTTGATACAAGCATTCTTGATAACGTTACAAGAGAATCAGTGGAATCTACGCTTGTCAAAAATGGTAATAGGTTAGTTCGCAATTCTATTGATGTATCAGTATAGAATACAACATCTTTGGTGCTAGAGATACGGTCAAATAAGCTGCTCCATCATGGGAAAAGTATAAAATTAGGAGGGATTATCGAACTGGTTTATATTGTGTTACAAAGTGTTGTAAAGCCCGGAATTACAGGCTTTTTTAAAATTGACTTACATATAAAGTGTTATATTTATTTATCCTGATTTGACCGAAATTTGCCCCGAGATTCTTTGTTTGGATTTGTTTGAAAATAGTTTGATAAAAATAAAATGGAATGAAATATTTGAAATAAACATAAAAAAATATAGACAAAATAGGGAATAAGATATAATATTAAAGTAAATATATAATCTAAGGAGGAAGGATATTTATGAGAAAAATTTTTAAACGATTTGCTTCACTTTTGACAATCTTTATATTGACTATTATGTCAATAGTTCCTGTCCATGCATCGGAGAATACTTCTGTTGTAAATGTTACGGATGATTTGGCGATACAGATGGCAGAACGTTTTGCAAAGGGAATAGGAGAAAATAGCAATATTGTTGCTAATAATCCGAGAAAATTTTATGATACAACAGGTCAAGCTATTGGATATATTGTAAATTACAATTTAGAAAACAAACCATATGGATATGTAGTTTTTGATACTACGTGTGAATCTTTGATATCAGAATACTCATTTGGTAATAATTCAGCAAATCCATATGAGGTGATTTATCAAAGTGAAGCAAATGTATTTAGTGAAAAAGCAAATACCTCTGAAATATATAAAATAGCTCCGTTTGAATATGGTATTGTTGATAATTTGGGAAAGATTAGAACGAATTATGGTGAAACATTAGAAAAAACAGTACTGTCCTTGAATGAGAGTAGGGGAAAAGACCCAGCTACTTGGGATGAGGTTTTGCTAGATATTGATGAAGTTTATGAAAACTACACGCTTGTTTCAACAAATCATCTTCAAGAATTTATTTCCTTTAATGAGCCGTATATAGAAAGTGTAACAGGACATTATGCATGTGCAGTTAGTGCATTATTAGCATGTGGTGCATATTATAATGCTGTTGATTATACAGATATTGCAGGTGATTATATGGATATTTGGGATTCAACAGGAACGACAGTTTCATCGGAGAGTGGAGGAATAACATATGGTTCAACAACTATTGGCAATATTGGACCTGGATTTGTGGACTTTTGTGCTGGAAAGAATGTTTCTGTAACACAAAATACTGACTATAGTCCCAATTATAATTTTTTCACTAATTGCATTGATAGAGGAGATATAGCAGTTGTCCATTGTGGTATAATTAGCAGTGATACTGGAGAACGTGCGGGGCATTCAATGGCAGCAGAGGGATATGCAACTTTGCGAGCATATAATTCTGGAAATACAGTACATACATTGATGGTATTTGATGGATGGGGGGATACAGTACGTTATTTGAATTTTGATTTTGATAGTTGGACAGACATATCGGGGACTACATTTAATGGATAAGAAACGATTGATTTTGTTAATCATACTTTTGCTTGCAATAGTATTAATTGTGCTTGGCGTAAAAGGAAATGTTTTTAAGGAGAATCGTCAAAATATGGAGTTGCGTTCTAGTGGAGATGATAATTCTCATTGGTTTCATTTGAGTGGGGTTGTTGTAGAGAAAACTTTTGATACACTTTTAATAGAACTAAATGAGAAGGAAGAAAGTAGTCTATTTTTTGATACGACAAAAGTTAGTTTAGATTGTACTAAGTGTAAAGGTGATCTAGAACAAGTATCAGAAGGAAATGTTATTAAATTTTATTTTTTTAAGTATAATATTGATGGTGAAACGGTAAAAATTGAAAGAATAGTAAGATAAAAGTATAAGTAAGAGTTCTGCTATCAGAACATTATTATTAGTGAGGTAAAGGAACAAGGCGAAGCCGAGACGCCGTAGGGCAGTCCTTTACGGAACGGACACAGCCAATACCATCATGATACATAAGAGGACTTGAAAGGTCACAAACCTTGCAAGTCCTCTTGTTTATCTTATGGGTTACTTCTGTCGGATTGCATTTTCCGATAGACCGCTTCTTTCGTGGCTTCTCGGAAAAAGCTATCCTGTCTGGTATATGCCAGATGTTCATTCTGGATATAAGCGTCTGATTCGCAATCATATTCGTAAGGGATTACCTGTGTTGTTCCCTGTTTTTCATCAATTCCATAGATAATTACTTTGGAATCTCTCAATGCCAGTCCGAGTGTCAGAAAGCCGGAAGTGAAATAATTGTTGTTGTGTGGAGCGGTTATGCTTTTCAGTGCATGAAAGAAGTCTGCTACTTCCTCAGTCTGTCCATTCTCAAAAGCCGGAATGATATGTAAGGTGTTGTTTGCCTTATCTGCATATGCCCGGCAGACCAGAACGGAAGAATCCGCTTTTTGTATGATACCGTCAAAATAATCGCCGGAGTATGCAGTTGGCTGATAGAAAATGGCGGTTTCTTTTGTTGTAAGGTTATGATAAGTCAGAAAGCCGTTTACAAGCCGGACAATCTCGATATCATCCCCGTAGGTAAATCCGTTCTGCTCTAAAAGAGAATAGAAAGTTCTGGTAAATTCTTCCGGCAGTTCAATCCCCAGTTTTTCTGTGATAAGCATATCTACATATTCTTTAAATGAACCATACAGAAGTTCATTCAGCGTCATATTGCCCAACGTGGCAATCTGCTTCAAGCGTTTCTCATTGGGAAGATTCACACCCTTTTCCCAACTGTTTACAGAGCCTTTCGGGGCATTATCTATGATTTCCCCAAACTTCTGCATACTGTAACCGTATTTCTTGCGTATCTGTAAAATTCGTTTTCCTACTGCTTCTTTATTCACAAACATATGCACACCTCGTTTCTGTTTTCATCATAACACAAGATAAGGATAAATGTAAGGGTAAAATTATAATAAGTTATAAAAAGATATAGTTAAGCGTTTGAAATACAAAAATAAAAAGTAAGGGAAAAAGTAAAATAATTGTTGACAAGAAGAAAAAACAGGTCTATGATGAGGTTAAGAGGTAAGGAGAAAAGTAATGAAATAAATATAGACGTGGATATGAAAAGGACTTGTCACACTTACCAGACACTCATTCACCATGATTTCAAAAAAGGAGAAATGTAGCATGCAGATTACATTGACAAAAGAACAGGTCAGAGAAGCGTTCGGGGAACTCCGTTACATGGGAGCAGACTACTGCTACAAGTATGATAAGGAAACCCGGAAGAAAACCGAGGAAGTGGAAGCATTGAAACTTCACCTCGGAAGCATGAAACTTGGAAACAGCGTAGATATCCGTCTGGAAGCAACAGAACTTCCAAAGGTAGAGCCTTACACAGTGGTAGAACTAGAAGAAGCGGTATATGCCCCTTATGTGCAGAGAGGAAACTTCCCGGTATTGGTGGACAGAATCTCCTGCAAGGGTATCCGTGTTGTTACCGGAAAAGGAAACGTGTAGAGACTGTTCCCGGAAATTCTCTGCGGACTGCTCCGTACAGCGTGAAAGGAGCAAAGGGAGTAGAGGAAGTTCCGGGAACGTGGCGAAAGCCACGGCATACTACGAAAGGCAGGGATGATGATAACAGAGGTAATGAAAATTTCAGAACCCCCCTATACTAACAGGGGGGTAACTCGTCAGAAAGAAGATTTGACAGCACTGATTGACTGGTGTCAGATTACACTCCCTTCATTATCCAAAGTATTTTTGCATCAAACTATCAAAAAGCAATTGCGATTTATCTAAAGCAGCTTGGATTACAACTTTTGATTTGTCGACTTGATTTATAAAATCAGCAAATTGGCTCTGTAATTCCATCGGCGGAACAGGTACTACCAAATTAAGAATATCTTTATTTGAAATATTAGCCTGTCGAACTCCTCTACTGATAACAGTAAGTTTTTTCTTAATCTGTTCAAACTTAAGCAATTGGGAAAGATAGAACTTATCTATTCCCTCTATGATTTCAAGTTTTGCATTTCGCTGATTAAGATAATACATATCATAATCAGCACCTAATATGCAGACGTTTCCGTAATCATCCTTGCCAACAGTTCCAGTCAGTGACATAACCAAATCACCCGGATACATTGCATATCTATCAAGGCTTTCATCCTCTTGCCAATAAACAAGATTAACAGGTCTGAAAAATCCTGCATTAATATTTCCGATTCTAAGAACCGGAATCCCGCTTCCTTCGCTGAAGCCATCACTCTTAAAGGCATAACCTCCAACTACATTCAGTTTTTCAGATAATGCACATTCATTCCATCCCTTTGGATTGGTATCTGGGTCACCAAACATCTCGACAAATCGGGCTTTGATAAGATTGTCTAATGACTCTAATTCTGCATATCTTTTTTCAATAATAGACTCAGTCAGCTCCAATATTCTTACTCGATGTATGGATTGTCTACACCATGGGTCATCATGTTCATGGCACCAATTCGAAGCATTGTTCTGTCCATATCAAAGCCATGGAACATGTGATTCATATAATGATTCTTGTTTTGTTTATTGAAGAATACTTCTTCTTTTTTTGTTTCTTTTAAGTATTCACTTGCCGATACAAGAAATCCAGAGGTACCACAAGCTGGATCACAGATGATTTCATCGACTTTTGGATCCATCATTTCCACCATCATACGAATAATGTGTCTCGGTGTACGGAACTGTCCATTCACTCCTGCTGTTGCCAGCTTTGAAAGAAGATACTCATACACATCTCCTCTTGTATCAGCGGATTTCAACTGCGCCATTTGCTCATAAATAGCATCCATAGCTGTAACAATTTTATCCAGCATCAGCGGTGTCGGAACCTTGAA
This sequence comes from Dorea sp. 210702-DFI.3.17, assembly GCF_020560825.1. Taxonomy (NCBI): domain Bacteria; kingdom Bacillati; phylum Bacillota; class Clostridia; order Lachnospirales; family Lachnospiraceae; genus Dorea; species Dorea sp. 210702-DFI.3.17. The sequence goes on along the minus strand of NZ_JAJCNB010000012.1, from coordinate 42,562 downwards.
AATTGCATCTCCCATGTATTTTGAGTAAGCACTATCCTTATCTCCATGAAGATTCTTAATAAACGGAAATACCCACTCCTGCATTGTGCTGTACAACTTTGCTGCCGGAAAATCATGGAATACACTCCATTTCAGTTGATTTCCTGCAATTGTTCGTTCTCCTACCTGAACCTCATCAGCAAAGATACTTTTATGCGGAAGTCCTAACATTGCCGCTTCCTTTGCATGGAGATTGTCCGCATCATCTAAGTCACGAATAAACATTAGATATGTCATCTGCTCAATCACGTCTAATGGATTCGTCAATCCACCAGTCCAGAAGATTTCCCATAATCCATCAATTTTACTTTTCAATTCGCCTGTAACCATATTAATCGTTCTCCCTATTCCATACGTACGAAGTATATCTTCCGCCACCAATTTTAATTATCTCGTTATTCTTAAGCAGTTCATTCAGTGCTCGCTGCACGGTTGTCTGGCTGATGCCTGGACACTGTTCCATTATTTCTGCCTTGGTTATTTTACCCAATGTACCTTTGATCACCTCTCTGATACGGTCAGGTTTTGACATTGTTTTATTAGTCAGAAGTGCTGCTCGATCCGTAAAATCTCTGTATGCAGCAACAATAATTCCCAGCATGTATTTCACAAATGGTTCGTAATCATTTTCCTCTTCATGCCAATTGCAAGAACTTTCCTGGAGAGCTTCATAATAGCTTTCTTTTGTGTCTGATATCAGTTTTTCAATACTTATGTACTGTCCAACGTTATACCCACATCGATAAAGTGCTAACAATGTAAGCAATCTACTCATACGACCATTTCCGTCAGAAAATGGATGGATGCATAAGAAATTCAGTATAAACATAGGAATTAAAATCAACGGATCCATCGTGTGTTTATTCATTGCTGCATTGAAATCATCACACAAATTATTAACTGCTTCCGGTGTTTCCCAGGATGGAACCGGCTCAAACCGTACTCTTCTTGTCCCATCTGGCAATTCTTCCGCTATCACATTGTCTGCTGCCTTGAAATTACCACCCACACTACTTCCACTGAATTTATACAAATCTCTATGCAGCTGAAGAATCATATTTGATCTGATTGGAATATATTCATAACTCTCATGTATCGTTGCAAGGACATCTCTATAACCAGCAATTTCTTTTTCGCTTCTAGTCTTTGGCATTGTTTTCTCTTTTACAATCATCTTCAAACGGTCATCCGTTGTAATAATTCCTTCAATCCTGTTTGAAGCCTCTGTACTCTGAATTTTGGCAATTTCTACTAATTCAGCCAAAATCTCTTTCTGCGATTCCACATCGGAGTGAAGTCCTTTAAACTCATGAATTTGAGTCAAATACGAAACAATTTCAGGAGTAAGTAATTTATTGTAATTTTTTTCAAAATCAAAATATCTCATTCATATACCTCATTCTGATTTCAACACTTTCTATATGATATTCTACCATTCAATTACACTTCAATCAATTTATTTTAGTCATTTTATCTGATTTTGACTAAATTATTTTTTATTATGACAATAATACACCTCTTCACTCTCCATATAATCATTTAATTTTAATCACAGTTTTTCAAACTGCCCACTTAATTTCCAATCAAAATACTGCTTTTAAAAAATGTGCCTGACCATATTCGAATGCCTCATAAAACAAATTGTAAAATCCCCTGTCGTTTCCCGGAAGAAATTTTGTAGATGCTATCCTGTATTCGTACTTTGATTCTCTTCCATCCTCGCCACAGATTGCTTCTTTCAATTTACAACTATATTCTCTAGAATCCAGTATTTCACATCCTCTATAATCCCGATTCACTTTTCCTTCTTGTAGTAATTCCAAAAATGTCTCATATTTTTTATCGATTTCGAACCCATTATAATATGACGGCATGTCTGAATCTGAAATAGCCGGTGTAAGTATACAGACTCCTCCATTTTTCAGAACCGGCTTCAGACTATCCTCTCCCACAAATTTTTTCTTCACTGGAAGCATACATTTACCCGAATTTTCATCCGTAACATTTCCAAGATTCAGTCGGTAAATATATTTATAGGCTCCACATTCGAATAAATCTGTGTACCAGGCCTGTATTCCCATGAACTCCTTTGAATAATTCTTATACTTTGCATCACAGGCGAAGAATATTTCTTTATTGAGAATCAGAAAAATGTCCGGTCTTAGCTGCTCTGTGCTGTACTGGACTGCTCCTTCTTCATCCACTTCTGCTTTTGAAACTTTTTTCCCTTGAAATGTACAATTATAGCCCAGATAAATATCATTTTCCCCGTTGGTAATATGGATCACCAGTTCTTCCAGTATTTTCACAGAATCTCTTTTTTCACGATTTTCAATATATTTTTTTATAGCGTGAACCACTTTACTGTAATCCCGATTTTCCCATGATTCGAATACAAACGGCTTTTCCTTTTTCCCCGGCCAGGATATCCGATCAATGACATATCCTTTCTCCAAGATGAATATTTCTAATATTTTAAAATAGCACCAGATTTCATAGATTTCCGATGATTTATGGTAGCTGCTATATTGCACTGTCTCCTCGACAAGCTCTCCCATCTCTCGATAAGTCCGCATTTGATGAAATAATTTCTTATATCTTTTATGATTTACAAAAAGATTAGAAGTCTGCAGCGGATATACCTTTTGTTCTTTATATTTCTCATTTTTAAACATAGGAAGCTGGTAAACAGCCTGAAGTTTTCCCTTAAGATTTGCAATGGTACTACATAGTTCATCTATGGATTTTTTCGTTCCTGCAACACCCGAATTTTCTTCTACATCATCATACTTGGATCTATTTTCTCCTTGAGCTGCCCGATTCATCTGCATTTTCTTATCTTCCAGTTCCTGTTCCAGTGCCCACAGACGCTTCTCCAGTAATTTCACAAAATTATATACCTTCTGGTTTTCATAAATATGAAATGTTTTTTCATGGACTCTTGTACGCACCTTCGGTTTCTTTAACACATAATGATCCATAATAACATTGGCGTCCAGATGTTTTACCTGTCTGAAATTCTGTCTCGCCGGCCGGTTTATCATATCCGTTACCGGCTCCCGGTCCAATGCTTTTAAGGTCTCTGACATTTCTTTAATTGTGTGTTCCAGCTGATGAATTTCCAATTCATACTCTGTCAGGTACTCCCTTTTTATACGCCTGTTTTTCCCATCATTCATAGTCATAAAAAGAAAACGGATACTGATTGCTGTCAGTTCCTTTAGAATTTTCTCATAGGTTTCCCCATCCAGCATAGAAGCAACATGTATTCGGATTTTTTGTTTCTTTCCATTCTTCCGGTAAAAGAATTGTGCATCTCCAACTGTATAGATATTAAAATTTTCCGGAATGAAATAAATATACCCATCTGTTTTCCTGGACAGTATCTCATATTCCTGATTTGAATCGAATTCTATATTTTCATCTTCGTTTGCCTCAAAAGCAATTCTCGGAAAATAAGCTCCATCGACTCTCAGATACTGCATGATCCAGATATCGTGAATCTCTCTTAAAGGCTCATCCATTCCTTCATAAAATGGTTCCGCATCCGGATTATCCTTACAAATCCTTACAGGATGTACTCTCTCGCATGTTTTATTATTCAAAAAAACTGCCTGCATTTGTATTCCTCTTTTGTTAATTCATTCTCCAATAATTCATGGTTTTCTCTTCCGGACTGCACATTTGTTTCAGATATGTGACTGTCAACGGATACATTTTCTCCCAGTTCACATCTCCGCCCTCAATAAGAAAATCACCAATGGAGAATTCTCCATCATCCAGCATGCACTCCACTTCCTCTACGTTCAGGGCTGGCAACACTTTCATTGCAAGAAACATGTCCTGGAAATCTCTGTCGGAAAGCTGTTCCTTTAAGTATCCACTCTTTAGTCTCTCTCTCATTCTGACTCTTTGTCTCTCCACACGATTGGAAACATCTTTCTTCAGAGCTTTCAAAAGCTGTTTTTCAAATGAATCTTCTCCCTGCATCTCTTCCCAAGTCATAACACCTTGTTCAAATGGGCACAAAGTCTCTCCTGCATCTTTTGTCACTTTTATAATGCAGCTTCTGTCAATCACCTTCGGGCTTAGATCATTGGTAGTCGCATCCATATTGAGGGTTCCTACAAATGTTACATTCTGCGGAATTTCAAATTCCGGTGTATAACGATTTTTAAGATTTTCCTGATCAGTCTTTGCATCCAGCCATTCTACGGTATTCTCATTATGAGATGCCATGATAGCTTCCTGTCTCTTCCATGCATTTTCCTGGTCTTTATGAGCATATAATGGAATTCCTTCTCCTGATTCCATACTGCTTAACACGTCTGAGAAATAATACTCTACATGCGCAAGGTTCATCTCATCCAGACAAATGAGATAATGCTTTTGGGGATTCTCCTTTGCCTCACAAAGTGCATCCAGAAATGGGGTGGAATAATATCTTCGTTCTACCGGGTTAAAATATCCTGTCAGATCCTGATTATCAATCCAGTTCGGTCTTACTGGAATGATCTTATATGCAAATCCAAGCGCTCTGGCTATATTTGATACAAAACTTGTCTTTCCCATGCCCGGTGCTCCGTGTAAAATTATGAGCTGATTTGTATTCAACCCCAAAAGGAACTGGGCGAGAACCTTGATATTACAATGATAGCCCTGGTCCTCCAGTTTATTTTTCAGTGATAGAATATTTTCATCTGTTTCCTCGGCAGTTCTTATTTCCTCGTCCAAATCAGAAACGAAAGACGTGACCATATTTGCCCCGGGAACCTCTTCGCAAGGCTGAGGATTTCTTGTAAATAATTCACTTCCACTAAAGAAAAGACCCTGAATATAAGATTTTTTCTCTTCCAGACGATTTTCGGGGTTGGTTCTTAATATTTCCACAGGTCGTCCATTCCAAAGTAATAACTTAGAATCCGCATCACACAATAGCATAGATACCTTCTGACGTTTTGTCTTTTCATCTAAAAAGCTATCTGTTACAAGACCTATTACCTTTCCGAAAGTAAATTCTTTTTTTCCTTCGCGATCTATCTCCGTTGATTTCCCAAAAATCTGTTCCAAATACTCTAATATATTCTCATTTTCTTCTAATACCTGTTGATTATTATATTCAAAAAATTCACTGATTTTCATTTTTTCACCCTTTCTCATTTTCTTATACACATCATTGTATCACACAAACATTTGTCGCTCGTAATAAATATTTTCTCTACGATATTCTGATAATCTGCTCCCACAGCAGTAATTCATCCTTTGTTACGTTTCGATTATCATGATAATGTCCAAAAAACCATTTTTTAAATCTGGCTGTCTGCCGAATCTTTTTTTCCACCGGATAGGCATACAGGCGGTCAAAATTCTCATGGTTTCCGTCAACAAATAATGTAGTAAATGCTTTGCCGTCCAGCCAGTCAAGAGCACTCGTTTCCATCTTGCTTTCCCCATCTTTGTTCCACACCCCGCCGAAATCTCCGCAGATTATGACATAATCATCTTTTGTCATCTCTTTCTGTTCCGGGAAATTCCGGGTGTTAAATCGTTCAAAATTACTGTGGCAGTCACCGGTTATATAAATCATTTTAAATCTCCCCCTCCCTGTACTTGCATGCTCAATCCTAAAAATTCTTACCAAATCTGTTTTAATCTACTTTTATAAGTAAAAGACTTCTCTTTTACAATCATACCAACTCTTATGGATAATATTGTAATAGAAAAGTCCTTCTTTGTCATCAACCTTATACTATATATCCTCTGCCATGACCAGTGAGAAATTTTTTGAAATTTATTATCAGTTCAATTCCTCCAATAGAAATTGAACAACTTCCCATTTTATGATATAATTTCTAATACAATTCCAACGGACAGGGGATTATTTTACCGCAAAGCGAGGTGTTTATTATGGTAATACGTGAATCTGCCGAAGATTATCTGGAAACAATACTGGTTCTGAAAAACAGACTTGGAAATGTCAGGTCAATTGATATTGCACATGAGCTTTCTTTTTCTAAGCCGAGTGTCAGTGTTGCAATGAAGAATCTTCGATTAAATAATTATATTACTGTTGATGAAAATGGTTATATCAACCTGACAGACAGTGGTATGGCAATTGCCGGGAAAATTTACGAACGTCACACATTCCTGACAAGTTTTCTGACTTCAATTGGGGTGGATCCGGAAACTGCCGCTGAAGATGCATGTAAGATTGAGCATGTCATCAGCTCAGAGAGTTTTTCCGCTTTAAAAAAGTACCTCGCAGATAATGAGAAAAACTAATTGTTCTGTATAAGCTGCATGAACGAAATAACCGTTAATAAAAAACAACAAAATCAAAAAATCCGGATTTTTCGCAGTCCTCACTAACCATGTGATATTACGCAAATCCGGATTTTTATATTTTTTCTTACACCTTATGGTTGGAATCCACCTTCAAAACCTGCAAATGAAAGTTCGCATTTGCCACCCAGACGGCTGCAGATATTCAATGCACGTGTCATAACCTCTGGATACTGCTGATCCTTCGTGTCCACGAACAGATACTTATTATCTTCTGTTATTCTTGCTGTCTGAACATTTTCCAGTTCATTAATCTCGTTCAAAATTGCGGTTGCCATATCATCTGTGATTTTCTTAGATAAACGATAATATCTTCCCATGTTAGATTCCCTCTTTCCTATATGATTCGAGCCTCACTGGCGGTGTCGGTCAAATGATTCCGGCTCATCTGACGTATTTAGCACTCGCTAACTTCTCTTTTAAATTTACCACTTTCATTTTTTTGTGTCAACATGTTCTAACACAGATAAAATAAGAAATCCCATCATTCCGACAAAGGACATCACTTTTCCTGCTGCCATCCCCGGTGCATGGTATGTGATGACAATGTCATGCTCCCCTGCCTTCATCTTACAGCCAAGGAACGCTGTATTTACTTTCTCACTTTTTACATTTTTTCCATCAACCTGAATTTTAAATCCGGAATCGTATGGAATCGAAGTAATCAGATATCCTGACTTTTGCATTGTCAGATTTCCGGCAATTACGTTTCCCTTTGTCTTTGTGCTATTTTGTAAAAACTCTGATTCATAAAGCTCTGTTCCCGGCAACGTTGCTATATATGCTTCCACATCAGACAGATTATATTTTCCTTTGCTAAATGTAACCTCTACCTGATTTTCATCACCCTCAAGTGCCACTGCATAAGTAAACGTTGTGTTATCATTATAATAGACCCGCTGCTTAGCGCTCAGTTTATTACGATTGCCATCCACCCAGATTGTCAGATCTTTTGAGGGTTTCAGATTCTTGACCTTGAACCGAAGTAATAAAACTCTGTTACCAGAATCTGTTTTTGTTTCATTCGCAACGTTTGTGTTTTCACCGGCATTCTCTGTATTCACTGTATTCACTGAATTTATGTCTATCTGGCTCACAATCTCTGCTTTGACTTTTGTATCCTTCCTGGCAAAAATATGATATCCACCGTCTGCCTCGGAAATGCATGAGTTTTCCCCAAATCGCAGTACTGCGTTGTGCAAATTGTCCACCGCCTCTATACTGTCCGTCTGCTTCGTGGCACTCTCCGGCACAACTGCCTTCTGAAGAAGCGTTGTCTGATTATATGGATAGTCCAACTTATCATAATTTTTCTCACTCATAACCTGGCTTGTTCCATAGATGATCGAAGCTGCACTTTCATTTTCATAAATCTTCCACTCCCCCGACTTTCCAAGAAGCCTGACACCTTTCATCTTAGACTTTGTAACAATGTATTTTTCGCCCATGAATCTCGCATAAATCGGATTTGACTCCTCAGATTGCATCAGAAAATTCCGGTAAGGCTGTTCCAGCCCAAATGTATCCTTTCTAAAATTCTGGTAGGCCTTATTATAGGAAGAAGAATAGATAGAAGAAATGTACTGATCTGTGTTCCACACACGATTTAAATTTGCTGCATTTTCATCGTCAGTGCCAAGCTGGACTGTCCGGTAAAATCCTCCATCTTTTTTTGCCTCATCGGTTGCTGTCTGAATTGCATCTGTGATTTTAGAATCTGTTACCTGTTTATAAAATGTTGTATCCAGCATCTCCTGTTTTTCTTTGGCATACTGATTATCAAATACTGCCAGAAATACCGCCATAGAACCTGCTAAAATTAAAACTGTTCCTCTAATTCTCCAGATTGTCTTCCTTCGTTTTCTCCACTCTTCTTTTATCACACCTGTTGCCAGATAACAACCAAACATAATCTGAGATTCTGTCATCAAAAATGGCCACAGATTTCCCATCCCTTCCTGGTTTCTTCCTATATAGATAAGTTCCATCGTGACAACATATGGAATACAGCCGCCCCACGAAAACTCTTCACAGCTCACCTTCTTTAAATACATGGCAAGCATATAGCAAAAAAGCGGAATTAACGGGATCAGTGCCTTGTCCCTCAGATAAAGTCCCCCATTTAAAATGTATACAAAAACCGGCACGCCTGCGACAATGGCAATGATCCACGCCATTACGCTGTCACTCCATCTTCGCCTGAACATGGTCGCAACAAGCACCGTCAGCATCAACGTTCCGAATCCCAGACCATACGGTGAATAAAAAACTCCTGACAATCTAAGTTGTGGAAAGAAAAGTCCTTTCAGGATTTTTGTTGCATTTCCACTTCCAAGCAATACCGACAGACTTTCTGCATTCGCGCTGCCTCCGGAAGATTCACCGGAACTTCTTCCAATCAATGCAATGGCTGTCGGCACAAGAAGGACTCCGCTTGCCAGTACTGCAAAAATCATAGGCAGAAGAAATCTCACGCCCTCGCACAGAAACCCTTTTACTGCGGCACGCTCATTTTTTTCTTCCAGTTTTCGTCCGTAACAATGAATTCCATAGATTACCAACGCCAGCATTCCTCCGATACTGAAGTAAAAGCTGGTCATGATCATAAGAAATGTACTGACTGCCAAAAGCCCTGAACGCCTTTTTTCAAAGTATCTGTCCACGCCCATCATAGCCAGGATTAAAAATGGCATGTAATTAACGAACATAATCTGGCTGTAGGACTGGCAGATCATAGGTCCCGTCAGCAAAAAAATAGCAGCCACAGCGAAGCTGACAGCTCTGCCAACTCCTTTTCGATTCAGCCACAGATACAATAAAAGCACCGAAGCCATCAAGCATAGCATTTCCATAACAATAACATACGTAGACATTTTCACAAAAGGCAATGCGTAGGACAACAAAAATAACGGACTGTAAAGTCCATAATATGAATAATTGTATATGTTCTGTCCTCCGCCCAGGTTCATAGCGAATTCCGGGAATAGATTTCCTGTCTCATAAAACTGTTTTCTGAAATAATCCGGAATAACACTGTGCTGGCTGATCCAGTCCACCTTCGCTCCAAATACTCCCCATCTGAGGCAAAACATCCAGCAGAAAAATAATGTCAGTACTGCAAGTATTACATACCCTGCATAATACAGATATTTTGACATCGTTGTTTCTTCATTATTATGCAGATGCACCAGCTTTGCTGTTCCAACATTTTGATTATGCAGACGCTTTGACTGTCTTGTCTTCATGAGATTCCTCCCCGGATTTCTTTTCTTGCATTACAGCATTCACACCGCTTCCCACAAAGCTGTCTCCTGCTACTTTTCCTGCCGTCTGAACTTTACTTTCTTTCAATATAAATATCGGACGGTGCTTCGTCTCCAGATATGTCTTAGCCAGATACTCTCCCACGATTCCAAGACAGAACAGTTGAACCCCGCTCACCAAAAAGATAATACATACCATTGACGGCCAGCCTGCAACCGGATCGCCCCAAATTAATGTCCGTACTATGATTACTGCAATCATAATAAATGCCAACGCGCAGAACCCTACTCCCATAACAGATGCCAGAGACAAAGGTGCTACTGAAAATCCGGTAATTCCTTCCAGCGAATAAGAAAATAGTTTCCGAAGAGACCATTTTGTTTCTCCTGCCGAACGCTCCACGTTTTGGAATTCCAGCCATTTTGTACGGAATCCGACCCAGCCGAAAATTCCCTTCGAGAAACGATTATATTCACTCATTTCCAATACGGCGTCCACCATAATCCGTTTCATCAGCCGATAATCTCTTGCACCATTGACAATTTCTGTCTTGGAAATGCTGTTAATAAACTTATAAAATGTCTCAGATAAGAAGGAGCGGATTTTTGGCTCTCCGGTTCTGGTGGCACGTCTTGTCGCAACACTGTCATAAGGTTCTTCCTTCAAAATACGATACATTTCCGGAAGAAGTCCAGGTGGATCCTGGAGATCTACGTCCATCGTTGCCACATAGTCTCCACTTGCATGTTTAAGCCCCGCGTATATAGCTGCTTCTTTTCCAAAGTTTCTGGAGAAAGATAAATATTCACATCTTCCATCTTTTGCATTTAATTGTTTCAATATTTCTAAAGTCTTGTCGCTGGAACCATCGTCCACGAAAAGGATCTCAAAGGAAACCTCTGACAGCTCGCCCATGACGCGCTTCATCTCCCGATAATACACCGGCAACGCTTCCTCTTCGTTAAAACACGGAACCACAATACTGATTCTGTCCATTTTGCATACCTCCATAAATTCAGTCCCTGCAGAAGACACTACTCGTCATCTCTGCTTTATCATTCAGTATGCCCAAAGTTTAACACTCATCCCTTAAGAAAATGCCTAATTAAATCTTAAAGTTTCTTAAGAAGATTTTTTATTTTTTCTAAATTCCTGTATAATAGGATCTATCGAAAGGAGTTATTTCTATGGATAAGACTTGTATTTTAATCGTAGATGACAACCCGGAAATCCGGGAAATTATAAATGTGCTGCTTGGTGGGGAAGGTTTCGAAGTATCTGAAGCAGAAAATGGGGCGCAGGCACTTACACTCATTGAGCAGCAGGATTTCGACCTGATTATTCTGGATATTATGATGCCTGGGCCAAATGGCTATCAGACATGCCGGAAAATCCGGGAACTGAGCAATGCGCCAATTCTATTTTTAAGTGCCCGCACAAAAGAATGCGATAAGACGCTTGGCTTTTCCAGTGGCGGTGATGATTATCTGGCAAAACCATTTTCCTACAACGAACTGATCAGCCGAAGCAAAGCATTGATTCGGCGTTACCAGGTATACAAAGGGAAAAATGAAAGCTGCAATCAAAGTATCAATAGTGCTTCTGTTAATCCGACTGCTGATCCAATAGCTAGTATATTGAATGCTTCTGACTCCAGGCATCGTATCCTGCTCTTTCACGATCTGGAAATAAACCAGACTGTCCGGGAGGTTCATAAAAATGGGCAGCTTTTAGACCTTACAGAAACGGAATACTCCATGTTGGAACTGCTGGTCACGAACCGCCACCAGACATTTTCTGCCCAGCGTCTTTTTGAGTCTGTCTGGCAGGAGCCTTATTACTACGGTGCAAATAATACTGTCACCGTACATATTCGAAACTTACGCTCCAAAGTGGAAGATCATCCCGGTAATCCTGAACTAATTAAAACAGTCTGGGGAAAAGGGTATCGTTGCGACTAATAATTTTCATTCAGTAACAATGAGGTAACAGCATGAAAAAAAAATTCAGTACCATGAAATTACAGAACCGTTTTCTTTTGATCTTGCTTCTGGCTCTGACGATTTCTGCAACATTATTCGAACTGCTTTGGCTAAATAAATGGACTCTGGTAAACTGGACAGGCAATTTTGAAATTTTACAGTCCCAGATTGATGACGAAGATTTCTGGACGAAATTGGACGAAACTGCACAAAATTTATCACTTCCAGAATCCTCAGACGAGGAAGCTGCCGCAAAAGCAATAAAACCCCTTCTAGATCTGGCAGATAAATACACAAGCATTTATCTTTACGAACAGGAGGATGGTCTTTATATTACAGGACAATATGCAAAAATTATGGACGAAAAGCATTCCGGTTTCCGGACTTTTTTCGATCTTGGATACAGGTTAACTGATGGGGAAGGGGAAGATTTTCGTCAAGGGTATCTCCAATTTCAAAACAGAAAAGCTCAAGTCGTTGTTGTCAATTACCAGCGTGCCCTTTTCATTTACCCTTATATGTTTCTTTCGCTACTTTTAAGTGTCCTGGTCTTTCTTGGAATCGTCCTGTTCTTCATGAACCGGAAGATGCGTGAAGTACTGGCTCTGGAGCAGGAAATTTTGCTGATGTCCACAGGGGATTTGACCCACCCGGTTCCGCAATATAGTAAAGATGAAATTGGCATTTTGGCAAATGAGTTGAATCATCTTCGCATCTCTTTAAATGAAAATATTGTCCGTGAGCAAGAAAGCCGAAAAGCAAATCAGGATCTGATCACAGCACTCTCCCATGATTTACGGACGCCACTTACAATTCTGACCGGATATCTGGAAGTATTAAGGCTTGGAAGAACTCCTGAAAAGCAGGCGGATTATCTGGACCGGTGTCTGAAAAAAGCTTCCGATATTAAAGAACTGACGGATCAAATGTTCAGCTACGCCCTTGTTTCCGAAGAGCAGGAAACTCCTGACATGTCCTGGCTGTCTACTGATTATATTTTTCAATGTATTCAGGAAAATTGCGATTTCATTAGTCTGGCCGGATTTACGACAAATGTTAAAATTCCAGAAGTGACTGGTATTCTGCTCAGCGACAAAACAATGATCAATCGCATTTTTACCAATCTGTTCTCTAATATTTTAAAATATGGAGACAAAGGAACTCCGGTCATCGTCCGCAGTTCCATCCGTAAACAGCGCTTTACTGTGACTGTTTCCAATGCAATCAAGCAAGAACATTCTGATGTCGGAAGCAGCAATATCAGACTTCGTAATGTCCAGCGGATGATGCAGATGATGGACGGCGAAATGCTTCTGACAAAGAAAACATCATCAGACAGCCCGGGAAACCATAACATTTCTCAGAATACAAGTTCAGCCTTCGCCTCTGAAAATGTATCCGGAGTCTTTGAAGTTACACTTTTGTTCCCACTCCGATGACATACTCTGACCTGCTGTTTTTCTAACAAGCGGAATATCAACTATCAATTGTTGAGAAATACGTCTCATTAGATAAGCTGCGTTTATAAATGCTTACAATATTGTTTTATAATCCTTATAAAACAGCATGAATTTTCATGTTTTGAAGCAATTAGCTATTGTTTTTTGTAATAAAATCTGCTTAACTTATAAGTAGGCAATATAAACCACGCCAGGATAACCCGAATAAAATTATTGATAATAGTGAGGTATTAAGATGAAACCAATCAAAGAAGGAAAAGTACGTGAAATCTATGATAACGGTGACAGCCTGATTATGGTTGCTACGGACCGCATCAGCTGTTTTGATGTGATTCTTAATAACGTCGTTACAAAAAAAGGAACTGTTCTGACTCAGATGTCCAAGTTCTGGTTCAATCTGACAAAAGACATTATTCCGAACCATATGATCTCTACTGATGTAAAAGATATGCCTGAGTTCTTCCAGAAACCAGAGTTCGATGGCAACAGTATGATGTGCCGCAAGCTTGAAATGCTTCCAATCGAGTGCATTGTCCGCGGATACATTACAGGAAGCGGATGGGCAAGCTATAAAGAAAATGGAACAGTCTGCGGAATCACTCTTCCGGAAGGATTAAAAGAGTCCGATAAACTTCCAGAACCAATCTACACACCATCTACAAAAGCTGAGATTGGTGACCACGACGAGAATATTTCCTATGAGCAGAGCATTGCTCATCTTGAAAAATACTTCCCTGGAAAAGGTGAAGAGTATGCCAAGAAACTTCGCGATTACACCATCGCTCTTTATAAGAAATGTGCGGACTACGCACTGACACGCGGTATCATCATTGCTGATACAAAATTTGAATTCGGTCTTGATGAGAACGGTAACATGGTACTTGGGGACGAGATGCTCACACCAGACAGCTCCCGTTTCTGGCCAGCAGATGGTTATGAGCCGGGTCATGGACAGCCGTCCTTCGACAAGCAGTTCGCCCGTGACTGGCTGAAAGCAAATCCGGATAATGACTGGACCCTTCCGGATGAAATCGTCGAGAAAACAATCGACAAATACTTACAGAGCTATGAGATGTTAACTGGAGAAAAATTAGCTTAATGCAAAAGAATTACATTTACCGTGGGGGCTTTTACTTAGTAGGATTACTGGTACTGGCCCTCGGTATCTCTCTGAATACGAAGACGGGACTTGTTTAATTATCTTTTTTATGAGAAAACAAAAACTCTGGCCGGACTTTAATCCGGTCAGAGTTTTTTCGTTTTGCCTTTCTTATCATATTCCTACAGCGGAAGTTCATCTTCTTCACCAAATTCTTGGGAGAATTTGCGTTCTTCCTCTCGTTTAGCCTCTTGAGCTTTGCGTTCAGCCTCCCAGTCACTCCGGCTTTTTCTCTCTATCTTTTTGGATCTCGGTTTGATCATTTCTAAGGTTTCAGGTTCAGGTTTCTTGTACTTCTCTATCAAGTCTTTCAGATTCTGTGCATCCCTAAAATAATTCTTTAAATCAACAACCAAACCTTTTATATAATACCATTCTATAAGCTGCGAAAAAAACTTTGCTGCGTCTGCAATCCAACTGATTTCTATATGTTTCTTCATCAGTTCTTCATGCGTCATAGCTTCATATTTTTCGCGCATTTCATCATAGCACATAGACTCCTCTTCATATTCCAATTGCGATTCAAGTTCACTTCTATCACTACGGTTTGCATTACAAGAATAAACAACAAATTTGTCCAAATAATCAAGCAGTGTATCTAGATTCTGTTCAGCATCCCTCAAAGCACTCTTTGCATGCTTCGCATCCTGACTTAATTTTATACATTCCTCTATCAGTTCATCACAAGTCTTATCTTCAAGTTCATTATACGGGTCATCCGGATCTCCCTCTAACACATGTGTTAGACCACGACAACACCAGGAAGCTACAGCTTGGTTAAAGTGCCACATTATGCTATAAATATATGCCCCAACAGTATCCCCTGATCCTGAATAATGATTTTCTACTACTAGTCCATAATACTTAGAATCCTCTTCCGGTATATTCTCATTGTAAACCTCTGCCATATCTGCGCCTTCTACATCTAATATTTCTTCCCAGTCAATTCCCATAGTAAAGTTCTCCTTTTCTTACGTACTTCCTTGATTTGTTAAGCTTATTTTATCATACCATAATACTGGTCTGTAATCTATGTGGATTTAACCTGCCAAGCATTTCTTTTATGTGAAAATAGAATTCTCCTCAAAATAAAATAATCCCATAGCAGGTACTATCACGCGTGTACCTGCCAGGGATTATTTTATGGTATATAAATTACATATTTACATGGAAATCCAGCCAAATGCGTTTGCCACGGAACTTGCCAGAATAATCATAGCAAAAATCGGGCAGAGATATTTAATCATGACTACAAATATCTTCTTTCTGCGGAACGCAGCTTCCCCATGTCTGATTTCCTCTTCTATGCGGTCTATGCCAACTACTTTTGATACAAATATACTTGTCATCATAGCTGCGATTGGCATCATCACTGAATTTGTCAGGAAATCAAAGAAATCCAGGAACTGCATTCCAATGATTTTTACAAATGCCAGCGGTCCATATCCAAGACAGGATAATGTTCCAAGGGCAATCATTATAATTCCGATTACGGCTGTAGATTTTCTTCGGCTCCAGCCAATCTCATCTTCAAAGGTTGAAACTGCACTTTCTGTCAGTGCAATAGAACTTGTCACTGCTGCAAATAATACCAACAGGAAGAATAAAATTCCTACAACTGTTCCAAATCCCATATTTGCAAATACTTTCGGGATTGTAATGAACATCAATGCCGGACCTGCCTGCAGTGTATCCGGATCTCCTCCGGAAAATGCAAAAACTGCCGGAATAATCATAAGTCCTGCCATAATTGCAATTGCTGTATCGAATACTTCTACATTTCTTGTAGAATCTTCAATGGAACTGTCTTTTTTCATATAAGAGCCAAATGTAATCAGAATACCCATAGCAATAGACAGGGAATAGAACATCTGTCCCATAGCCGCCACAACCGTCATCCATGAAAAATTCTTCAGATTCGGCACGAGGAAATATTTCACTCCTTCAATAGCTCCTGGTCTTGTCACAGAATAAATCGCAATAATGACAGACAGAACGACCAAAATCGGCATCATGAACTTTGAAACTCTTTCGATTCCATTTCTCACACCTGCATAGATGATTGACAATGTGAACAAACAGAAAATTACAAAACAGATTTCTGTCGATGCTCCATTTGAAATAAATTCAGAAAAATATCCATCTGCCGCCAGTTTTGTACCATTTCCCTTCACATACTCAATCAGATACTTAATGACCCAGCCTCCGATCACGGAATAATATGGTACGATCAGCACTGGAATGATTGCATTGATCCAGCCTCCAAAGGAGAGCCACCCCGCTTTCTTTCCAAATGCTTTAAATGCTCCTACAGGACTTTTTCTTGTCATACGTCCCAAAGCTGATTCGGCAACAATCATTGTGTAACCGAATGTCAATGCGAGCAAAATATAAATAAGAAGAAAAATTCCTCCACCATACTTTGCTGCAAGATACGGGAATCTCCAAATATTTCCCAATCCTACTGATGCACCCGCCGCAGACAGTACGAAACCTATCTTCCCCGAAAAGGTGCTTCTTTTGTTCTTTTTTGTTTCCATCTCTCTTTTACCTCTGATCTGCTCTTATTGCAGATCAGGCTTTCCCTTTCTCACGCCCAAGGCCTCTATGCCCTGGCTTTAAATTAATCCCGGCTATTCTTGATTTATCTTTTGCCGTATTGATTCATTTTATCACAAATCACACCTTTTATCTAGTGTAGAAAGCAGTGTATTTCTGCGGTGTATTCAGTATAATCACATTGCTCTGTCGAATAAAATACTGTATAATGAAATTCATCTGAAAACGAAAGGGATTTACATTTAGCTTTCGTTCAAATTGGCTGTTAACTATAGGAATCATTGTAGGAGGAACACTCTTTTTATACTTTGTGGGCTTGCAATGTATTGCAGGATATTTATGGAAAAGGAAGTTGGTGACAATAGGCGCAATTTTTATAGGCTGCTTCTTTGTGTCTACTGTCAGTGAAAATCAGGTGGTTTCAGGGTTAAACACGGTAGCATATTTTCTTGCAGGTTTTGTTTTGGGAATACCTATTGCCTGGTTTTTCTTATCAGCAGGTCGAATTGCGTTTCGAATAATGAGACATGAACGCCTGGTTAATTCCGGTTCGTATACCGGTTCTACTGTTTCTTATAACTCAAATAACAAATGGGACCAGGAAAGAGCCGAAAGAGAACGGCAAGAGCGTGAAGCGGATCAGCGTGCGAAAGCTCGTTATGATGCCCGTACCAATCAATTAAAAGCAGAGTATGATGCCCGTACTGCCGCGGGATGGGGAAAAACAGGCGCAGAACGAAACTTCCGTAATGATGCGGATTATTGGAAAAATCAGCAAAAAAAATATTAACATTGAAAATAAGAGGTTACAGCATTGAAAATTCAGTGCCACAACCTCTTATTTTTGTACAAAAAAACAGTTCACAGATTTTTCACAAAATAATTAGCACTCACCTCTTGACAGTGCTAATAATAGGTGTTATATTACAGTTAGAACAAAGGAAGGGAACAAAAAGAAAGATAAGATTCCTGATCCGAAAGGTTCTGGCACACAACACATCGGATTTCTCCGACAGTGCTTAAATATATTTTATGAATGTCTTTTGAAAGGAGATATGACTTATGATGTTACCTAGTATTTTTGGAGAAAACTTATTGGACAATTGGTTTGATGATGGTTGGAATTCATGGGATTACAGCAATACAAGCCTCATGAACACAGACATTAAAGAGAATGATAATGATTATGAACTGACGATGAATCTTCCAGGTGTTAAAAAAGAAGATGTCACAGCAGAGTTGAAAGATGGTTACTTAACAATCCATGCTACATCTAATCAGAACAAAGATGAGAAAGATGAAGATGGCAAATATATCCGCCGTGAGCGTTACAGTGGTTCCTGCAACCGTAGCTTCTATGTTGGAGATGCTGTTACAGAGGAAGATATTAAGGCCAGCTTCGAGAATGGTACTTTGAAGATGACAATTCCTAAGAAGGAAGCAAAGGCTGTACCGGAGAAGAAATTCATTTCCATTGAAGGATAATTTCACAGCAAAACTGTATACAAGTTTTAGATTTGTTACACCTTCTTTGTAACCGTGGCGGTTCAAAAGAACCGCCTGCGGATCACATAGATGAATAATTTGATTATAACGATTTTAGTATATATTTTTAGGAGGAATGACTTATGTTACCTAGCATTTTTAATGATAATTTATTTGATGATTTCTTTAACTTTCCATTTTACGATGACAAAGCAGAGCGTCGTGCAGAGAAAAAACTTTACGGACATCATGCTCACAACCTTATGAAAACTGATATCAAAGAGAAAAAAGACGGTTATGAGTTAGAGATGGATCTTCCGGGCTTTAAGAAAGATGAAATCACCGCTGAATTGAAAGACGGTTACATGACCATCAGTGCAGCAAAAGGTTTGGATCAGGACGAACAGGAGAAAGATACAGGACGTTATCTTCGTCGTGAGCGTTACGCCGGTGCCTGCCAGAGAACGTTCTATGTTGGAGAAGATGTTACAGAAGAGGATATCAAGGCTGAGTTCAAACACGGTATCTTGAAACTCTTCATTCCAAAGAAAGAAGCAAAACCAGCTGAACCAGAGAAAAAATTCATCTCCATTGAAGGATAATTTTCTCTCCCATTGAGAGTGTTTTCCTGTGAGATAGAATTTTCTCATAAATGTAATTTCCCCTCTTACCGGAAGAACCTGTCACTGGCAGGTTCTTCCAGATGCTTCGGCAACGAAAAGAAGTGTCACATCCCACAGTGGCACTTCTTTTTATTTGCATTTTATTTATACTTTTTTATTCTTTATAATCAACAGATTTTATTTCCATTGGCTTTCATTTTAAATTTTAATCCCAGTATTTCTGCTGCTCTTTTACACATCAGCATGCGCTGCAGGAATATTTCAAAATAATCTAAAATGGAGCATATTTCTTCATCAAGTTCAATTTCCAATAAGATCACTTTCTTCTCAACATTAACCTGAAGACTGGAGGCAACTGCCGCATAATTAACACGATCGTGCATATCAAAATTCTCTTTGATTGGATTCCTTACACGGTTTCTTCTGACATCTGTCTTATCTGCCAGGATCAATGCCGCAGAAACAGCATCTACTGCAGTCCCAGTTTGTTCATCATGCTGACCGATTGCACTGACAATTGCCGCGATATCTTCATCTGGAAACTTCCATTCCCGAAGTAGCTGAAATGCCATCAGGGCAGAACTATGTGCATGATCTACACGATTGACACAATTTCCCATATCATGCATATATCCTGCAATTTGGGCAAGTTCTACCGTATGTTCGTTATATCCTAATTTTTCCAAAATATCTCCTGCTGTCTCGGCAACTTTTACTGCATGTCCTCTGGAATGTTCTGTATATCCTAAGATTCCTAAAACTCTATTCCCCTGTTCAATATATGCATTCACCTCCGGTATTTTTTTGATTGATTTATAAGTTATTTTATCCAATTTAAATATGTTCCCTTCTGTTATTTATAATCTTCGAATTGCATCCATCGCCAGTTCCGATCGCTCACATTCTTCTGTTGACATCGTAATCTGATAGCAAAGCGGACTTCCTTTCATATACTCCGATGCATAACTGAGACCATTCGTTCTCTCATCAAGAAATGGACGGTCAATCTGATTCGGGTCTCCAAGCAGCACAATTTTCGTTCCTTTTCCGGCTCTTGTAATAATTCCTTTCACCTGATTTGGAGTCATATTCTGAGCTTCATCGATATTCTGCAAGTTGTTGACCTTGCATCATCTAATATAACAAGGGAATATTGATTTTATTTCATGATTGTGTAAAATACGCGTAAATTAAATTACAATCCCATTACAATGATCTATCTCATGCTGAATGATCTGTGCAATCCAACCAGTATATTTCTGACGCTGTTTTTTCCAGTTCATGTCCTGATACTCGAGTTCAATCTCCTGATATCTGGTACATGGGCGCACGCCAATCAGTGACAAACATCCTTCTTCTGTCTGATAAGAACCACTTTTCTTTACAATTCTCGGATTGAACATGGCAACATTCATAAATCCCATATTCACTGCAATAATCCGCTTCTTGACACCAATCATGTTAGCTGCCATACCGACACAGCCCTCCTCATGAGCTTTCAACGTATCAAGTAAATCTATAGCAATTTGCTTGTCCTCCTGTGTGGCAGACTCTGACTTCTGCCCTAAAAATAAAACGTCATGCACAACTTCTCTTACCATCTATTTTTATGTCTCCTTCTCTTTACTCTTCCGTATCATTCAAATCGTTCAATTATTTCAGCAATTTTTTTCATTTGCTCAATAGTTGCATTATAATCTACATAATCCTCTGAAAAGTAGTCTGTAATAGCCTGATAATCTTCTTTATAGAAATCATTAGCACAAAATTCTTTTATTAACACCGATACACAAACACCCTCTTTAGCCGAAGGGCATATACTCATTCCTTTTCTATGCTCCTGAATTTCTTTAAATAACTTCTCAAAATTCGTGTCAAAATTAACTTTTTCTGTCAATTTATATATATCATATAAGTGTCTTGAATATCGCTTGGATTTATTTTTCAAATAATAATCACACAATGCGAAAATCTTGTCAATGTAAGTTCTTTCTATTGACTGGAGTTTCATTTCAAACTCTTCCAAAGAAAATTTTGAAATAAAATCTGAATGATTCTTTTTAACAAA
The DNA here is from genome assembly GCF_020560825.1 of Dorea sp. 210702-DFI.3.17. Classification (NCBI taxonomy): domain Bacteria; kingdom Bacillati; phylum Bacillota; class Clostridia; order Lachnospirales; family Lachnospiraceae; genus Dorea; species Dorea sp. 210702-DFI.3.17. Next base: position 21,581 of record NZ_JAJCNB010000012.1, on the reverse strand, counting down.
AAAATCTCTTATATAACTTCCAAGCATTACATTTTCTGTCGGGAATGCATAAGAACCTAATGCTGTCTCTAATTTTACAGATGACAATACTCTCTCGTCTTGAATTCCGCAAACTGATTCATATGTGAAATAATATGCATTATAATCTCGATCACTCTGTATTTCATTCCAATTTATTATCGGCATATTTAATTCATCGCTAATACCTTTTAATATATTATTTTTCAGTTTTTTTCTCCGTGCTTCTCCCAAATGTTCATCAAATGTAATATCTATATCTTCTGAAAACCTATTTATAATTTTATAGCCTTTTGAAAGTGATGTACCACCTTTAAATACCACATTTGACAACTTATTTGCTAAATTTTTCAATAGCATAGTTACATAATAATCTTTTTCAATAATTATTTCCGTACGCCCCGTCTCTGCAGCCACTTGTTCTATTATTTCTTTAAATATTTCCTTATCATCATGCAGATACATACTTCACCTCTGTTTCATAAATGGCCTTATAAACTTTCAGTGGATAATAGCATAAAAGGCGGTCTACCTGATTTTTTGTTATTGAATGTTCTATTGCAAATTGGGTTAGAATTTCCCCGCAAACTTTCATATCTTCTTCTGCTGATTTATCAATATCTTTCAGACAATCTAAAAACTGAAGAACATATGCATTTTCTTCCGTCACTTCTACCACAGGCTTTCGTATCACATATTTTCTATTCTTAATACTAACCTCACGAACTAAAGCTGGCGCATAATTACTAATTATTTCTTCTTTAAATGGCATCTGCGTTGATAAACCAAGTCGATTTGCCAACGTATATCCTGAATAAAAACCTACTCTTTTCCCTTGTCTTAAAATATATTTATGCGTGGCAACTGTTTCAGCCGAAATCACAGAATTCTCACCAAAAATATTTTTTTTAGGCAAATAATAAATTCCTGCCTCAAATCGGCAAATCACACCCGCATCTGTTAATTTTTTCAAATGATACCTTATATTTTCCTCTGACATTCCCTCTATGCTAATATCCGCCAAAAATATCGGCTCACCTTTTTCGTAATTTTTCACCAAATAATCCAGTAACATATAATCACCATCTTCCAAAAAGTAAATTATCATTTTACTTATCGTTAGTATATGTTTAAATATGTTTTTTGTCAATTCGTATTTTAAATATTCTATAAATATTTTTACAAGCACTTATTTTATGAAATCCTTATCTATTCTCCCTCCAAAAATCCTAAGTATTCATCACATATATTAAACAACATATCCCCGGAACACACCGGAAGTTCGGCTGTTGTTCCCGGCAATTCTGCATATTGATACAAATCCTCCGCCTTTGTTAATACAAGTACTGGTATTACTTCATACTGCGGACCAAACAATACTTCCAGATAAGGGCTGTACTTGGCAGCCTGAGATATTTCTTCTTCCAGTATTTTATCATTCATCTTAAACTCCAACGAAAATACATAATTCTCTGTAATCACCAGCACGTCCACATAAATTCTTATGTATCTGGATTTCTTAATTCGCAATTCAAATAGAATTTCCCAGTCATCAACCTTTACATCTGCATCACTAAGATCTGCAAACAGATTCTTCATCACCTCATAAGAATCCCGAAATGAATGGAATAGTCCTCTTGTATCGTTAAGATTCCGTCCAATCTTCCTGCAGCCTTCCGTCAACATCTGAAACCATTCATCCTCAGTAAGTTTCAGAAACTCAGCTACTGTTCCATAATATCCACTATAATCACCCAGCCCCACGTGTGGTCTGCTCTGCCTGATTAGTCCGTACCACTCATAATTCTCATTACGGTAGCACAAATCCTTCATATAAGGCGAATTATAAAGATAATGATTCACTGTGCTTCTGTCTTTATTCAGTTTCTTAGCAATCTCCCGTGCTTTAATTCCATCGCCAGAGGCAATCAGGGCATAAATGTCCCGTTCAATGATATCCATGATTAAAAGCTTGTCCTCCAAAGTGGAATCACATTAATAACAGGCTCTTCATACGGGTGAACTGATTTTACCACTTCGATTGTCTTATCAACATTTTCTGTGTATACTGTGACCTCTACTTTCAGCTCCGGCTCACAACTGATTTCTCCGTTCGTCCCTATATATGGATTACAGCCGTCAAGCGGACGCCAGTAACCAGTTACCGGACTCACCGACATACAGGAATCATAATTTCCGATGTGTCCCGCATCAACCTCCTGGAGAGCTTTCTGTAAGACTTCCAGGTGCGATGGTGGAAGGAAAATTTCTAATTTACAATACTTAAAGTCCATGGAAATACCTCTTTTGTTATTCTTATAGTTTATCCTTATTGTATCATAATAAGAATATCCCGTCTTCCATTTACACGTACAATCATCAGGCAATCATCATTATTTAATTAAATGAGAGACTATCTTCCTCTTTCTCCGGTAAAGGCTCATGTTCTTTCTTCTCCTTCAGCCCATCTACCACTTTGCAGATCACATAATTGCCTGCCACAAACATGACTTGTACTTTAAATTTCTTTTTAACCTTATGTGCAATCCGTCCTGCACTCTTTGTTCCAACCGCCACTGTATAGGTAGAATTTGCCACATAACCAACGGTTCCAATATGTTTCACCTGACACCTGATAGCCTCCTGATCATAATAATTATCCGGTTCTTTCACACATGTAATCTTCCGCCCAATTTCAAAAGGAATAATTCCATAATAATGTTTGATGCCCGTAATTGTAATATACTGCTCCTTCATAATCTAATCCTCCATATATTCTCTATAATCTACTTCACTTGCGAATAACATATATCTTCCTTGCACTAATCCCATGTAACCTTCTGATGTTGCATAACCTTTCATCTTCTGCTTCCTCCTTGAACATAATCTGTAATTTATATAGTTTCCATTGTTTCTTTGCTTTCTTATAGCTATAGTTTACAGATTTAGGTGTCCTATAAAAATGACAGGTTGACGTATAAAAATCTTTATGCTATTCTTATCTCGCTAATCTGATTCAATTTATCAGATTAACGATAACATTTATAAAATACATATTCTAAAAACTACAGTGTGGACTTTTTCAGTTCAACTTTTTTTCGCCGCACAATTATAGGCTTTTTATAATTGTACGGCTTTTTGTATGCCCGAAATAATTCGTTTAACACATTTTTAAGGAGGAAATATTTATGAATGATACATTTATGAAAGAAAAGCCGATTCTGCCTCTTTTGACTTCTATGGCGCTTCCCATGGTCATTTCAATGTTGGTGAACTCGCTTTATAATATTGTAGATAGTTTTTTCGTAGCTCAGATCAATGAGCAGGCAATGGCTGCCCTGTCACTGGTTTTTCCGGTACAGAACTTTGTGAATGCGACTGCCATTGGATTTGGCGTCGGAATCAACGCTATGATCGCATTCCATCTTGGAGCTGGCAATAAAGGAAATGCAAATGCTTCCGCAACTCACGGAATGATTCTTTCAGTGATACATGGATTTCTTGCTCTGATCATCAGCATTGCAATTCTGCCAACATTTTTAGGAGCATTTACGAAAGATGAAAATGTTATAAAACTTGGATTAGAATATTCCAGAATTGTATTTTTGTTCGCGCCAGTGATTATGATCAGTCTGGCTTTTGAGAAAATATTTCAGGCTGTAGGACGAATGAATGAGACGATGTTTGCACTTTTATGCGGCTGTATTTCCAATATCATACTGGATCCGCTGCTGATTTTCGGAATTGGATTCTTCCCGAATCTCGGAATTAAAGGTGCTGCGCTTGCAACCGGCATCGGACAAATTATTACTGTAATTGTTTATCTAATCTATTACGTGAAGAAGCCACTTCCGGTAAAGCTAAAAAAATCTTGTCTGCCCCTTCAGCGATCCTTGGATTTTAGGCTCTACACAATTGGCGTACCAGCCATTTTAAACCTGGCTCTGCCTTCATTTTTAGTATCATTTCTTAATGGTGTTCTCTCCGCCTACTCCGACATTTACGTCGTAGTGCTTGGAATTTACTACAAATTGCAGACGTTCCTTTATCTTCCGGCAAGTGGAATTGTCCAGGGAATGCGTCCAGTCATTGGTTACAACTATGGTGCCGGAGAAATGGATCGCGTAAGAAAAATTTTCCGTCTGGCGCTGCTTATGTGTGGTGGAATCATGGCAGGCGGAACACTTCTATGTCTGTTTTTTGCAAATGGTCTTATCGGAATGTTCACTACGAATCCTGAAACAATTCAGGCGGGCGGTCTTGCACTTCGCATTATCAGCTTCGGATTTATTGTTTCCAGTATCTCCGTTACTGCTTCCGGCGCACTGGAAGGCCTCGGAAAAGGGGTACAGTCACTGCTCATTTCTCTGATGCGTTATGTAGTTATCATTATGCCGGCGGCATTTATTTTAAGCCGTATCAGGGGTGCAGTCGGAGTATGGAATGCATTCTGGATCACAGAACTTATCAGCGCAATAGCTTCTGTGTGGATCTATAGAAAAAGTCTGAAACACTAAATTGGGGACACCCTTAATCGTTGATGGGGACGTAACACTTTGGCAAAGTGCTACGTCCCCATCTTACTATTTTATATTGATATAAGATTCAATCAACTCTACTGTCTTCTCAAATCCAAGTTTTCCGCTGTTGATGCACAGGTCATAATTTTCTGCATCATCCCAGCTTCTTCCTGTGTGATAATGATAGAAGTCTGAACGGTATTTGTTGGTTCGTTCGATGTATTTCTCCATCTCTTTTTCGCTCATGCTGACACGCTCTAATGCGGATTTCATCTGGAAATCGTGATCTGCATGAACGTATACGCTGATCATATCCGGATCGTCTTTTAAGACAAAGTCAGCGCATCGTCCGATCAATACGCAAGAACCTTCTGCTGCGTATTTTTTAATGATCTCAGCTTCGTAGTTAAAGAGATTCTGATCTGATGTAAATTCTTTGCTTTCCGGTGGAAGGAGTTCTCCGCTATATACGTTGGTGGATAGCAGGAATTTCGGTAACCTTTTCAGGCGTTCATCTCGTGCATTGAACATACTCTCATTAATACCACTTTCCTCGGAGGCACGCTGCAGGATTTCTCTGCTGTAGCATGGAATTCCGAGTTTTTCTGCCAGCATGTACCCGATGGTCTTTCCACCGCTTCCATACTGTCTGTTGATTGTTATTACTACTCTTTTCATAGCAATTCCCCCAATCTTTTTCTGTTACTTATATTTTAAATGTAACATCTCATTTATGCAAGTCTTGCTCTAACAAGCCTCAATCTGAAACTCATAGAAGAAAACATTACTCTTCCCTGAACTTCTACACATTTATCCTCTACTCACCAAGATATGCCTTCTTAACTGCATCGTCGTTCATCAGCTCTTTTGCATCTCCGCTAAGCAAGATTTTACCTGTCTCTAATACATAAGCACGATCTGCGATTTCCAAAGCTTTCTTCGCATTCTGCTCTACGAGAAGTACTGTCGTTCCCGTTTTTCTTACTTCTTTGATAATGTCAAAGATCTCGTTTACAAAGATTGGTGAAAGTCCCATGGAAGGCTCGTCCATGACGATCAGTTTCGGTTTTGACATAAGCGCCCGTCCCATTGCCAGCATCTGCTGCTCGCCACCGGAGAGTGTTCCGGCTCTCTGGTCTTTTCTTTCTTTCAAACGAGGGAATCTCTCATAGACCATAGCAAGCGTCTGTTCGATCTCCTCTTTATCTTTTCTTGTGTATGCACCCATTTTCAGATTCTGGTATACGCTCAGATCTGCGAATACACGACGTCCTTCCGGTACGTGTGCGACTCCCATGTATACAATTTTGTGAGCAGGCACTTTTGTAATATCCTGTCCCTCAAATGTTACAGTTCCTTTCTTTGACGGAAGAAGACCTGTAATTGTATGAAGTGTGGTTGTCTTTCCGGCTCCATTTGCTCCGATAAGAGCCACAACTTCTCCTTGGTTTACTTCAAACGAAATGCCTTTGATTGCCTGGATCATTCCGTAATATACTTCCAAATCCTTTACTTCAAGCATTGCCATATTCTTATTTCCTCCTGTCTGGCTTTTCTTTACGTTTGTTTCCGGTTCTCTTATTCATCTCCAAGATATGCAGAAATAACTTCAGGGTTATTCAACACATCTGCTGTTTTTCCCTGTGCCAGTACCTGACCGAAATTCAGAACTGTCAGTTCTTCGCAAATTCCGGATACCAGTTTCATGTCATGCTCGATCAGAAGTATTGTCATTCCAAAATGTTCTCTCACGAACTGGATCGTCTCCATCAGTTCTCCCGTCTCATTCGGGTTCATACCTGCGGCAGGCTCGTCCAGAAGAAGAAGCTTCGGCTCTGTTGCCATAGCACGGGCAATCTCCAGCTTTCTCTGCTTACCATATGGAAGGTTCGTTGCCAGCACATCTGCTTCACCGTCAAGATCAAAAACCTTCAAGATTTCCATAGCCTTCTCGTCCATGGCTTTCTCTACTTTTTTGTATTTTGGAAGCCGTAAGATTCCTTCCAGTGTAGAGTATTTATAGTGATTGTGAAGTCCGACTTTCACATTATCAAGTACTGATAACTGCTTGAACAGACGGATATTCTGGAATGTTCTTGCGATACCTGCTTTGTTGATGTCAATCGTCTTCTTACCTGTAATATCCTCGCCATCCAGTTTGATAATTCCCTCATTTGGCTTATACACACCTGTCAGAAGGTTGAATACCGTTGTTTTACCGGCTCCGTTCGGTCCGATCAGTCCGTAAAGCTCCCCTTTTTCAATCTGCATTTCAAACCCGTCTACCGCACGCAGTCCTCCGAAGGAAATGGACAGATTTTTTACATCTAATAATGCCATCTTATGCTTCCTCCTTTACTGCTTTTTTCTGTTTGAATTTTGCCAAATGTTTTTCTCTCCACTCAATTGCTTTCGGAGCCCAGTTAAAGAGCATCATGACAATCAGTACAATTGCGTAGATCAGCATACGGTAATTGGACAGCCCACGCAGAAGTTCCGGAAGCAGTGTCAGGATTGCTGCTGCAATAATAGAACCTCTCACACTTCCAATTCCTCCCAGAACAACAAATACAAGAATCATGATAGACATGTTGTAACCAAAGTTCTGTGGTGTTGCCATCAGCGATGACAGATTATGTGAGTAAAGCACTCCAGCCATTCCTGCAATTGCTGCAGACAGAGAAAATGCAATCAGTTTATATTTTGTTATATTGATCCCTATGGATTCTGCTGCAATACGGTCATCACGAATCGCCATGATCGCGCGTCCGGTTCTGGAGCTGATCAGATTCAGAACAATGACAAGTGTGATCAGAATTAATATAAATCCGATAGTAAATGTACTGTCTTTCGGTGTTCCGCTGATTCCCTGTGGTCCGTTCAGTAAAATCTTTCCATCCGGCTCCATGTTCAAAGACACGGAATCCTTCATAGAAAAATGCAATCCTTTTGAATCTTTACCTATATAAAATACATTTATAACATTTTTAATAATCTCACCAAATGCAAGTGTTACAATTGCCAGGTAATCTCCATTCAGACGAAGTACTGGAATTCCAATTAGGATTCCGAAAATTCCTGCGCACACTGCTCCGATCAGAAGAGCAATCATGAATCTTAAAAGATCCGGCTCAATGACACCTTTCATGCATTTAGAGAAAAATGCACTTGTAAATGCTCCGATACACATGAATCCGGCATGTCCAAGGCTTAGTTCTCCAAGAAAACCTACGACCAGGTTCAGAGAAATTGCCAAAATGATGTAAGTACAGATTGGTACAAGTAATCCTGTAAATAAGCTAGACAGGCTTCCACTTGTAACAAGTACCTGGATTACTGCGTAAACTACGATTACCATAAGATATGTAATCATGTTGTTTTTTGTTGTTTTATTCATATTCTTTAACATTCCTGCCACCTACACTTTCTCCTGGATATTCTTACCAAGAATTCCAGTAGGTTTTACAAGAAGTACCACGATCAGAACTGCAAATACGATTGCATCTGCAAGCTGTGAAGAAATGTATGCTTTTCCGAGAATCTCAATGATTCCAAGAATAATTCCTCCTATCAGCGCTCCCGGTACAGAACCGATTCCACCAAATACGGCTGCTACGAACGCCTTGATACCAGGCATGGAACCTGTGTAAGGTGTCAGGCTTGGGTATGCAGAGCAGAGCAGTACACCGGCGATTGCAGCAAGTGCGGATCCGATTGCAAATGTCATGGAAATAGTCTTATTTACATTAATTCCCATAAGCTGTGCTGCACCTTTGTCCTCGGATACAGCCAACATTGCCTGACCTGCTTTTGTCTTATTAATAAACAGCATCAGACCTGCCATAATAACAATACATAGTACAATTGTCAGAATGGTCGTTCCTGTAATTGTAAGCTTTCCACCTGCCAGTTTTAAGTTCGGCAATTTGATGACTTCTGGAAATGATTTCGTATTAGAACCAAAAATCAGAAGTGCCAGGTTCTGAAGCAGGTAGCTGACACCGATTGCTGTAATCAGAACTGCCAGTGGAGATGCCGCATTACGAAGCGGACGATAAGCAACTCCTTCAATTACAACTCCAAAAATTGTGCAGGCGATCGTCGCAATAATGATTGCAACAATTGGATTCAGACCTGCGCCTGTCACACAAGTCAATACGATATATGCTCCGACCATAATAACGTCACCGTGGGCGAAGTTCAACATCTTAGCAATACCGTATACCATGGTATAGCCAAGAGCAATGATTGCATATACACTTCCAAGGCTGATACCATTAATGAGATAAGATATAAAACTCATTTTTCTTCTCCTTCCTTTAACTAAAATTTTTACCTCTCAATTATAATGCAATATGTGAGAAAGGCTGCCACAGCAATTCTGTAGCAGCCGCTTATCACTATTTTAACTTATCGGGCTGAATTAGTCCATGGATACATATGCACCATTTTCAATCTTAACACCCTTAGGTGCCTTATTCGGCTCACCGTTCTTCTCCCATGTGATTCCGTCTACACCTGTCAGACCGTCAATCTTGATCTTTGTCATAGCGTCCATCAATTTGTCGCACATCTCTGAGTAATCCATATCCGGTGTTACATCAGCTTCCTCTGCTGCAGCTTTGATAGCGTAAATTGCATCATATGCATCTGCTGCAAACTGAATTGGTGTATTGCCGTATTTATCTTCATATGCTTTTGTGAATGTCTGAGTCTTCTCATCCTGTGCATCAGATGCATAAGGTGTCAGAAGCATCGTTCCCTCTGCAAGAGATTTATCAAATCCCTCTACACCAAGGATTCCGTCAAGTCCATCACATCCAAAGAATGTCGGATGATAATCTAACTTAGCTGCCTGCTGTAAGATAGCAGATGCTTCCTGATAGTAGATTGGAAGGAATACAAGATCAGCTCCTGATGACTGTGCCTTCTTTAACTGTACAGAAAAGTCTGTCTTATTATCTGCTGTAAATGCTTCTGCTGCTACAACATCAAGGCCTTCTTTCTTAGCCTCTGCTGCGAAGTTTGTGTAAATTCCATTAGAATATACATCGGAGCTGTTATAAATAACTGCTATCTTTGTTGCAAGTTTGTTCTTTGCAATGTACTCTGCAGATTTTGTTCCCTGTTCAGGATCTGAGAAGCAAAGACGGAATACGTTGTCGTGATCCTGAACGCTCTCTACTGCTGTTCCGGAAGGTGTGATCTGGAACATGTGATCACTGTCTGTCTCAGATGCTACTGCTGTACAAGAACCAGATGTTACAGTTCCCATAAGAATCTGCATACCCCAGTCTTTCAGAGTATTGTAAGCATTCACAGCTTTCTCTGCATCTGCCTGATCATCTTCTGTCTTGAACTCAACCTGCTTACCATTGATTCCACCATTTTTATTAATCTCTTCTACAGCAAGCTTTGCACCATTGTCTACTGCTTCACCATATGCTGCTGCATCTCCTGTCATCGGTCCGATTCCACCAATTTTAAATACATCTGATTTTGAATCTGAGCTTCCGCTCTTAGAACCACAGCCTGCCATCATGCTGACTGCCAGTGCTGATACTAATACAGCACTTACAACTTTTTTAAATTTCATAATTCCTATCCTCCAACACTGTTTTTGTATTGACCTTATAATATCTCCTTCTTTTCCGTCTGTCAATGAAAATTTTAGATTTCACTCTGTTTTTTTATCAGTACAATCTTTTTTACATAATAGAAAATACAATTTCTTATTATATAAAATAATAACAGGTAAACATATCGCTTTCAATGTCATATTTAAACTCTGACATTGAGTGCCATATATCCACCTGCTATTTTTTAATATTTTCCTTCTATATAATGATGTTGGAACAAAACCCCAGCTGATATTATCTCATTTTCAGAATCGGACTGATCTTCTTGTAGATCAGAAGTACTACAACGGATACCATTGCACCTTTCAAAAGGTTAAATGGTGCTACTGCAAATACGACAAATGTAAGTAAATTCGTAATATGACCATTTACTGCTGTTCCCATTCCTACCAACGCATCGATTGGCATGCTAAATGCTTTTGCATAAGCCGGAAGTAATACATATGCATTTAAAAAGCAACCGATAAATGCCATAAATACAGTTCCTGCTGCCATTCCGATCATTGCACTTTTTCTGGAGTGTTTTGCTTTATAAATCCATGCTGCCGGAAGGATAAAGGCACAACCAATTGCAAAGTTGGCAATATCACCGACACCTGCTGTTGATGTTCCACTGATCAGAAGATGTAATACGATTTTAACAAGTTCAATCATCGCTCCTGCTGCCGGTCCCATTGCAAAGCAGCCGATCAGTGCCGGAACTTCGCTGAAATCAATCTTGTAAAATGCCGGTGCAAATGGAAGCGGAATTTCAAATGCCATTAAAATAACTGCAATTGCCCCCAGCATTCCCACCTGGGTAATGAATCTTACTTTTGACATACCTGCTGTGTTTGATTTGTTCTGTGTTGCTACATTTGTACTCATTTCTTTCTCTCCTTTTTATCTGCGGTGTGTCTGATCTGTGCAAATGAAACCCTCAGACACTGTCCTCTTTTATTCGTAAGAAAGAATACTTCTTTTGGAACTATGCTTCTTTAGAATGTACCACTAAAAAAGGTCCACCGAACCTTTTTGTCGTATGCTTGACAACACAAAATCCCCCGACGCTTACGCTTCGGGGGACTTAATATACATTCACCATAATTCTTCTCTCATCCAGACTTTACTGTCGGTTCCGGAATCTCACCAGATCAGCCACTGCATACACTTACGCAGCGGGTCGCGGACTTTACCGCCGGTTGGGAATTACACCCTGCCCCGAAGAATCTCTCTTATCTGTATTTGATTATAATCCTCTGATTAGTCCTTTTCAAGGCTTTTTTCAAAAATCTTTTTACTGGAAGGACATCATCAGATCGTCCTGATGCACTGTCTCACCTGGTTTTACATAAATCTTGTCTACAACACCTTCGATCGTAGATACAACGATTGTCTCCATCTTCATAGCTTCCAGAGTAAGAAGCGGTGTATTGACTTTGACCGGATCTCCCTCTTTGACAAGGACATTTCCTACGATACCTGGGATATTTGCTCCAAGCTGTTTCGGATTGGACTTGCTTGCCTTAAGCTTACGATCTGTCTTGATCTCCAGTTTCTTATCCAGAATCTTGACGTTACGGATAGATCCATTTACCTGGAACATCAATGTACGGTATCCGTCCTCGTCCGGCTCGCTTGCTTCCAGATATTTGATCAGAAGTTCCTTTCCTTCGCCAATCTTCAAGTAAGTCTCCTCACCCTTTCTAAGGCCATAGAAGTATACGTGACTTTCCAATCTTGTAACATCATTGTAAATCTCAAAGTGTTCGCAATAGTCCTCATATACCTTCGGATACAGCGCATAGCTGACTGCTTTCTTGCACATATCTGCTTCTGAGCGATCCTCATAATGATATTTCTCGCACAGATCCTTCTTAATCTGATCCAGATCAACTGCCGGGAGAAGTGCACCTGGACGTTCTGTCAGTGGTTTAATATCTTTCAGGACAATCTTCTGCAGTTCCTTCGGGAATCCACCATACGGCTGTCCCATCATACCCTGGAAATAAGATACGACGGAATCCGGATAGGATAATCCAGCACCTTCTGTCAGAATATTATCTTTTGTCAGGCCATTCTTGTACATAAAGATAGCCAGATCACCAACTGCCTTGGAAGTTGGAGTTACTTTTACGATGTTTCCAAGCAGATCATTGGCGTCTTTGTAAAGTCTCTTGATTGCTTCAAAATCATCCGGTGATCCCATACTTGTTACCTGTGCAAGCAAGTTGGAGTACTGTCCTCCTGGAATCTCATATTTGTAAATCTCTGTGTTTGGAGATTTCATATCACTTTCAAATGGTGCATATACTTCACGCACACGGCTGTAGTAGTGACTTAATTCTGTCAGTTCCTCCGGCTTCAGGCCTGTGTCACGTCTTGTTCCACGAAGTGCCTCTGCTACTGCGTTCATAGACGGCTGACTGGTCAGTGATGACATAGACTCAATTGCCAGGTCGACAATATCTACGCCGGATTCTGCCGCCATCATAACAGTACTTACACCATTTCCCGTGGAATCGTGTGTATGCAAATGTAATGGTACATGAAGTTCTCTCTTCAGTGTGCTGATCAGTTCTTTTGCTGCCAGCGGCTTCAGAAGTCCTGCCATATCCTTGATCGCAATAGAATGGCATCCTAAGGACTCCAGTTCTTTCGCCATCTTCACATAATAATCTAATGTATACTTTGTCTCGTTCGGACTTGTAATATCTCCTGTATAACAGATTGCACCTTCAACGATCTTTCCAGTCTTAAGTGCCTCCTCGATTGGCAGTTTCATAGTCTCGATCCAGTTCAGACTGTCAAAAATACGGAATACATCGATTCCATTCTCTGCTGAGATCTGAATGAACTCTTTTACAAGGTTGTCCGGATAGTTGCTGTATCCAACGGCATTGGACGCACGAAGCAACATCTGGATCAATGTGTTCGGCATACGCTCTCTTAAAGTTGTCAGACGTTTCCACGGTGACTCCTTCAGGAATCGGTACGCTGTATCAAATGTAGCACCTCCCCATGCCTCTACTGAAAATGCGTTCTGCATAAATGCATTTGTCGCATAAGCGGCACCGCACAGATCTTTGCTACGCATACGTGTTGCCACCAGTGACTGCTGCGCATCACGCATACTTGTATCTGTAACATAAAGCTTTTCTTCTTTTAAAATCTTCTGCATGTAGCCTTCTGCACCAAGTTTTAAAAATTCATCTCTTGCACCATAGACCGGTTTATCATGGTCAAATGTCGGCAGAATACGGTTATCGAACTGTTTCTTCTTACCCATGTCAGAATTGATGATACGATCACCGATAAACTCAATGATCTTAGTCGCACGGTTCAGGCTGTGTGTCAGGCGGAATAACTCCGGTGTCTCCTCGATAAATGTTGTGTAACACTGACCGGACTGGAATGTCGGGTGGTTCAGCACATTGATCAGGAACGGAATATTTGTCTTAACTCCACGGATACGCATCTCCTGAAGGGCACGCTCGGATTTTCTCACTGCACCTGCAAAGGTACGGTCATGAGAAATAATCTTTACAAGCAAACTGTCATAGTGTGGTGATACAACGGCTCCGACATATGCACAGCCACCGTCCAGACGGATACCATTACCGGAACCGGAACGATATACTGTCATCTCACCTGTATCCGGCAGGAAGTTATTTGCCGGATCTTCAGAAGTAACACGAGTCTGAATAGAATATCCGTTACATGTAACATCTTCCTGTGATTTAATATGTATCTCTTCTGAATCAAGAGCATATCCTTCTGCAACCAGGATCTGAGCCTGCACGATATCAATTCCTGTCACCATCTCACTGACTGTATGCTCTACCTGAATACGAGGGTTCATTTCAATAAAGTATGGATTGTTATCTCTGTCTACCAGAAACTCCAGTGTTCCTGCATTGACATATCCAACATTTTTACAAAGACGGATTGCTGCATCAAAAATCTTCTCTCTTGTCTCGTCTGGAATGGTAAATGCCGGCGCATACTCTACGACCTTCTGGTGACGTCTCTGCACAGAACAGTCGCGATCGAACAGATGCACAACATTGCCGTAATTATCTCCAATCACCTGAACCTCAATATGCTTTGGTCCTTTCAGATACTTCTCAACGAAGATCATATCATCACCGAAAGCTTTTTTAGATTCATTTCTCGCCTCGTTGAATTCTTTTTCCAGATCAGCCGGATCATTGACAATACGCATACCACGTCCGCCACCACCGTTGGAAGCTTTCAGCATAATCGGATATCCGACCATGTCTGCGATTTTCGCTGCCTCTTCATAAGATTTCATCGCATGATCTACTCCAGGGATGATCGGTACATCTGCTGCAATGGCAATCTGTTTGGAAGAAATCTTATCTCCCATTGCTCTCATAATATCACTGGAAGGTCCAATAAATGTAATGCCATTCTGTTCACATGCATCTACAAACTCCGGATTCTCTGACAGGAACCCATATCCAGGATGGATTGCATCTACGCCTGCATTCAGTGCGATCTTAATAATTGTATCAATATCAAGATATGCATCGATTGGTCCTTTATCAGGATTCAGGGGATAGGATTCGTCTGCTTTGGAACGGAAAAGAGCGTATCTGTCTTCCTTAGAATAAATGCTGACTGTCACAATTCCGAGCTCATTGAGCGCGCGGAATACTCGAATGGCGATTTCCCCACGGTTCGCCACCAGAACTTTCTTGAACTGTTTCATTGTCTTCTTCCTCTCTTTTTTTATTGGTTTGCAATTAGCCTTTTTCTCTCTAATCCCACGGGCAATTACAACTTGACCGAAAAGTCGCATGATAGTTCATCTGCCCCACACGGATTACATGCACTTTTGATTTAGTTTACAGGATTTTTCTGAGAAATGCAAGATAAAAATATGACAACTTCATTTTTTGACGATAGTTAAGAAAATAACAATGAAATTTGCAAGATTTTAAATTGTGAAATTCATTTTAGCCTCTTTTTTCCCTTTTTTCTTGTCTATAACAGATAAAAATTGCATCAAAACTTTTCTTTTCCATGATTCACACTTTTTTAACAATCTAAACACAAATCGAAAACATTTTTTCATTATTATATAGACATCAGCAAGAGAGATGCTGAGATATAAATAACAATTTTCTTTTTCATACTTTTTCCTTTGAGAGTCTTCCGGTGGGAGGGCTCTTTTTATTTTGGAAATTTAATTTATTCTTCTGACATTGACGCCCCTGTTTTTTCCCTGCCACTTATAAATCATGAGATAAACCTTATAGTCGAGTTCGTCTTGTGCGGTGACGAATGGCTCTTCTCTTAGTACCTCGGATTTGATTCCCTGCTGATAAAGTTCTGCCTGCTCTTTTTTTGCCTGACTGATAAGTTTCTGATGTCTTTCATCAGCTTCTTTTCCGAAACTCCGGTTTGGATAGTTTGCGGCTTCTTGTTTGAGTTTTTCTGTCAGAAGTTCTATGAAGCGTACATGTTTTGTCTGATGTAATTTTACGGCTATGTAACGACTCGTTCTCATACCATGATGTTTCCGGTAATATTTTAATAACTTTATCATGCTTTTATCGTCTGCTTCTTCTGCGAATTCTTCCATGACTGTGATCGCCTCTTCTGACGGCTGCCACGGATTATCTTTTGGTACAATATATTGATCCGGCACCGCCGGGTAACAGCAGTAATTGAGTGGCGGGAACTGTTCTAACATTGCCAGTTTCTGTTCTGTCGGTGTGCAGAATTCCGGTCCCAGATATTCTAATTTGTCCCGTAAAATTGCAATGCGATATTCCAGTTGTCTTAAGTATTCGTACCCTTCCACCCAGAAATGTCCGATTTCTCCATAATTGTATAAATGTACTTCCACTGACAGCGACTGGTAAAAGAGCGTTACAACGGAATCGTCCTGATGTACCACAAGCACATATTCTCCATTTTCATAGGTAACTGATGCATCCAGTGGTCCTTCATAATCGTCCTGATAAATTCCGGTCATTCGCGCACCGTGAAATACAAGAAAGCTTTCCACTGCATCGTTCATCATATAAACTAGTTTATACTCTGGCAGAAGTAATTCGAACTGATCTTGTTCCAAAAGTTCTTCCAGCATCTCCAAAGCTCTCTCCTGACTGATCTGGTACGCCTGATTTTCCACATTTTCTTTATTCTTTTGCTCTGCTTTCCACACATTTTCTGTGCTTTTCTCTGTTTCCAATTATCTCTCGCTCTCCTTCATTGGCATCTTCCATCACAACTTTCGTTTCTCTGATCATGCCTTCCGGCAGTTCCTGATACTCCACCCTCAAGACTGCCTGTGCCCAGTTCAGACTAATCTGAGGCTGTTTATTTTTCTCACGTCCGGCTCTCTCGATTTCTTCCAGAAGTTCTTTTAACACTTCTTTGGTCAGATAGCCGCCTCGCCAGTGAAAGGTCAGCACGCGTCCTTTCTTCGCTGCCTGAAGCGACCGCTTGTATACATCTTCTATCTTTGTAAATGACAGTTTCTTTTCTTTATAATAGTAGCGTCCGCCCTCGTTGCATGCTGGAGCCGGATACAACAGTGGTTCGTGATCCCGGAAAATGTTTTTATCATCCAGGTTAAAATAATCGTACCTGAAATCCATCTGTTCTGCTTTTCCGGCTTTGTTCTTTCCCGATGTGTTGCGTGGAGTTTTGTTTTCCGGTTTCTGATTTTCTTTTTTCTCATAATTGCCAAGCGTATTGTCAAATGTTACGTCCAGGTGATAATACTGTCCGTCAATCTTTACGATATTCCATGTATGACGGTACTTAATCCCTTTTTCCGGATTATTTCCACACACTGCAATCATACACCAGATTCCAAGGGCATCACACAATACCTTCACGGATTTTGCAATTCCTTCACATACGCCTACCCCATGCCCTAAAGGTCCGATAATCTCATGGGAATAAGGTTTTTTCAGCTTATCATAATGTATACTTTCACATAAAAAGTCGTGTATATATTTTTCCTTGTCCCACTGGGAAAATGTTTTCGCTTCTCTTGCGATTTTCTCTACGCGGGCTGTCATGGCTTTCTGATGTTCTTTTATCTTTGCTTTTTCAAATAAATATTCCGGCACAAAAATCAGATTGGGAGAATCGTTGTAATATTTATACTTATAGCCTGTTGCCCAGAAAATTTCCGGATGATCCAGCCGGAGCTTGAAAAAGACATTATAGAGTGCCTCACCCTCCAGTCTTGGAATCTGAATCTCTTCATCTATATTTAAAAATCCCTGATACAAGGCATGATAAACTGCCTGTTCTATTTTATTCATCCTATTATAATAGTACTGTTCCATGTAATTTTCCGTAATCCTTTTCTATCATTTCAAGCTTTTGTCACTAATAATGATTGCGAGTTTTCTGTCACACGCAAATTCAAGTCGAACATTGCAACTAGAGTATAACATATATTATGAATATTTTCGTGTTTCTTTGAAGCATACATTGACATTCCATATCAGACTTTTTATACTGGGAAATGTAAATTTCAAAGAAAAGCTTATGTAATAGGCTATGAGAAGTTTTCAGAAAGTAGGAATCCAATATGAACTGTAATGATTCTATGATAAATAATTCTATTCTCAAGAAGAGGAATGATCCCGGCAGAAATTTCCAAATCCTTGCCATTTCAAACCGACATCTCTGCAATCAACCTTTTGAAGACCAGATTAAACGGGTCTGCGAATGGCACCCGGACGCTCTCGTTCTTAGAGAAAAGGATTTGCCAGAAGACGAATACAAAGCATTAGCAAAAAATATTCTGGATATCTGTAAAGCTTACGATGTCCCATGTATCTTACATACTTACTGGAAAGCAGCGCTGGAACTTGGACATGATGCCATTCATTTGCCACTGCCTCTGTTACGGGAGTTGTCTGCCGAGTCGCAGAAGCATTTACAAAGTCAGAATTCGACAATCTCGCAGAATTTTCATGTTACGGACTTCCATAGAATCGGCACATCTGTTCATTCTGTCGAGGATGCCATGGAAGCAGAACGGCTCGGTGCGACCTATGTGACAGCCGGACACATTTTCACAACAGATTGTAAGAAAGGCCTGCCGCCACGTGGACTTGATTTTTTGAAAAATGTCTGTGATGCAGTCACGATTCCTGTCTACGGAATCGGCGGAATAAAATTTGACCCGCAGCAATGGAACAGCCTGAAAAAACAAGGTGCCTGTGGCGGGTGTATTATGTCAGGAATGATGCAGCTTTAAAACTGCATCTTTTTTGTTGCAAAGCATACACCAAAAAGGTCCGGTGGACCTTTTTTAGTGTCTTCTGCAATTCATTATTGCACATATGGATTATACAGAAAGAACGCTCCGGAAAAAGCCAGCGCCAGATATATCATTGGTTCCCATTTTCTTCCATCAGCCTCTATTGGATTTTCCACATGTCCATCACTTTTTTCTTTCTGTTTTCCACAAACTAACACATAAATACCTCTCCAGATCAGATATCCTGCGCACGCGCCGATCGTATTCGCAAGCAGGTCATCAATATCTGTTGCACGCGCGTTAAATATTTGAGAAATTTCAATTGTTAACGACAATAAAAATCCTGTAACCGTGACATTTGTTATGCTTCTGCATTTCTTCCATATACATGGTATCAACAGCCCCAGCGGCAAAAACATGATTATATTTAACACAAACCCCATGCCCAATCCTGCCAGTGGATTCCAGTTATATCCACCACTGATGGCATCTTTAAGTCTTACAATGTCTGCCAACAGGCCTATCCCTGTCACTTTAAATACCACCCACAGATAAACGAGCATTACATAAACTCCAAAATAATATTTTGCAGGCACACGCCTGGAATTTTGCTTTGCTTTGATTTCCATTAGTCCCTGATATATCAGACACGGCAGCAGCAGCGTAAGAAGCAGATAACCACTGTACATAAAATCCTCAACTATATAAATATATAAAATCCTCACATAATCCATAACATTTCCTCTCCTTTTTCCAGCCTTTATCTTCACACCTGATATATTAGAATACATTTCTTAACAACTTCTTTGGAATATTCTTAATATTCTCTATAGTTTTAACCCATGCCTGTATCATGCAGTCCGATAACATCACTTCCATCTGATATAATCAACATTTCTATCAATTTGTTTCTTGAATTATCAGACAAATGCATCTATCATAATCATATAAATATGATACTTGCAGCTCAGTAAACCAGAGCTGCATTTGGGGAATCAATTACAAATTCAAAAATGAATTCAATGATATAGGAGGGCTTTTCTTATGACACAGGCTGAAATCAAACAACTGATTCAGAAACAGCGGACTTTTTTTCATTCCGATGCTACGCTTGATGTAGAATATCGTATACATGCACTTCAAAAATTAAAAGCATGCATCTTAAAATATGAAAATGAAATTAATATCGCAATCCGTGCAGATTTGGGAAAATGTGCTTTTGAAAGCTACATGTGCGAGACTGGTCTCGTCTTAAGCGAACTGACTTACATGCTGAAACATACACGCAAATTTTCGAAAGAGCGCACAGTCAGGACTCCACTGGCACAGTTTCACTCCAGGAGCTATCAAAAACCGTCCCCGTATGGTGTCACACTGATTATGAGTCCATGGAATTATCCGTTCATGCTCACCATAGAGCCGTTGATCGATGCGCTGGCAGCAGGAAATACCGCAATCCTGAAGCCAAGTGCCTATTCTGCACATACTACTGCTCTGATCAGCCGTATGATCCAGGAATGCTTCGATGAAAAATATGTGGCCGTTGTCACAGGTGGGCGTGAGGAAAATAATTTCTTGCTAAATGAACATTTTGACTACATCTTCTTTACCGGGAGCCAGGAAGTAGGGAAGGAAGTAATGCGGCATGCTTCCAACCATCTGACTCCAATCACCCTTGAGCTCGGTGGTAAAAGCCCTTGCATCGTTCATAAAAGTGCCGATATCAGACTTGCTGCTAAACGTATTGTTTTTGGTAAATTTTTAAATTGCGGGCAGACATGTGTTGCTCCTGATTACATTTACTGCGACCGCACAGTCAAAGATAAACTTATAAAAGAATTGAAAAAACAGATTCAAAAACAATATAGTAAACAGCCTCTGGCACATAAAGAATATGGCAAAATTATCAATTTAAAACATTTTGACCGGCTGCTTGGACTGATTGATTACGACAAAGTGGTCTATGGCGGCACTTTCGACCATCACACTTTACAGATCGAGCCAACAATCATGGACAACGTCACCTTTGCGGACGCTGTCATGCAGGAAGAAATCTTCGGACCGGTTCTTCCAATCCTGACTTACGATTCTATCAGCGAAGCCGTGAATAATATTCGTGCCATGTCCCATCCGCTTGCACTTTATATTTTCGCAGGAGATACTCATGTAGCGGAAAATGTAATTGCAAGAATCGGGTTCGGCGGAGGCTGCATCAACGATACACTGATTCACCTTGCCACAAGCGAAATGCCTTTCGGCGGATTTGGCGAAAGCGGCATGGGCAGTTACCACGGAAAGACCGGATTCGATACATTTACACATTACAAAAGTATTGTGGATAAGAAGACCTGGCTGGATCTGCCAATGCGATATCAGCCTTACAAGAAGATAAATAATAAGTTGTTACATATGTTTCTAAAATAAATGCTATCTAAAAACAACAGACCAGTTTACAGTTCTCCCACAAAACCGCAAACTGGCCTGTTGTTTTTTATCAGAATTGGACCTTTATATCAAGCCATGATTGTTGTACAGTAGGTTCAATCGAAAGATAAGTAATCATATAAGGAAAGAGGTTTTACTATGAATTCAAATTTGAAAAAAATTGTGATGACAGCACTTTTTGCTGCACTTGCATGTGTTGCCACCATGTCTATCCGTATTCCAACACCTGGCACAGGCGGATATATACATCCAGGTGACGCAATCGTAATCCTGTCAGGAGTTGTTCTTGGACCAAGTTATGGACTGTTGGCAGCCGGTATCGGTTCCGCAATGTCAGACCTCCTCGGTGGATATTTTGTATACGTTCCGATTACATTTGTAATCAAAGGACTGATTGCTCTGTTTTCAGGACTTGTTTACCAGAAAATTGCAAAAGATTCCAAATCACGTTATGTAGCAGTGCTTCTCGGTGGCGTGATCGATATCGTACTGGTAGCCGGTGGATATTTTATCTGTGAATTTTTCCTTTATGGATCATCTGCAGCAGCAAGTATTCCAGCCAATATTATTCAGGGAGTCGGCGGACTGATTATCTCCTTCGTACTGTACCCGGTATTAATGGCAATTCCAGATGTAAAACAGCTCACATATAAGACAAAATAAACTATGAGAAACACGCTTCGCGAGTTTCTCAAGTTATCGCGGCAGTCGCCAAGG
>NZ_JAJCNB010000117.1:0-267 GCF_020560825.1 Dorea sp. 210702-DFI.3.17 | reverse complement strand
CAACAGCGAAAACAATAAGAACTTTTTCATGATACCTCCTTTTTTAATCATATATTGCCGCAAGTTAAACAATTTCCGGAAAAAATCAGTATTTAATAATTTTTTCCACCTTACTGTTGCAAGTTACAAATATCTCCTTTATATTTGCACCGCAATTACGGGATGTAGCTCAGCCCGGTAGAGTACACGTCTGGGGGGCGTGTTGTCGCAGGTTCAAATCCTGTCATCCCGACTACTGATTATCAAGAGGTTAGACCAAAAGTCCGA
>NZ_JAJCNB010000116.1:0-268 GCF_020560825.1 Dorea sp. 210702-DFI.3.17 | reverse complement strand
ATATAATCATCCGGTTTCAAGGTATAGGTAAAATCCAGATGACTACCCTCGCCGGTGTTCAAACGCATGATCACGGAATTCGGGTCATTCCCTTTAACCGGGGTAAAATACAAATCGCTCGTATTCACGACACGGTTCGTAGCCGTGACCAACGTAAAATTAAAATTAGACTCTTTCTCATCGAACAAAACGAGAGGCTCGTCATTATACGTATCATACTCCTTCAAGCGTGCGTAACAAATACGTCCGCCCTTATTGCTGATACGCA
>NZ_JAJCNB010000115.1:0-268 GCF_020560825.1 Dorea sp. 210702-DFI.3.17 | reverse complement strand
GGAAAAATACCGCAAGAGTTTTAATGAGAGTGAGCTTGGCAAGCTTCATTCGGTCTTTCCGTTTGAATGTATGGCAAAAGCCGCCGGCCTGTCGGACCGGCGCCTGGGACGCAGGAACAGATTCAGTCCTTCCGCAAAGATCGCCCTTATGGTCCTGAAGGCATACACCGGATTCTCCGACAGGCAACTGGTGGAACATCTGAACGGGAACATACACTACCAGATTTTCTGTGGAATTATGATTCCCCCGTCCCTTCCCATAACCAAC
>NZ_JAJCNB010000114.1:0-268 GCF_020560825.1 Dorea sp. 210702-DFI.3.17 | reverse complement strand
ATTGACGCGAACGACTCGTTTGAGGTATCTGTCCTTCTAAAACAGATTAAAAACGGAGCCTATGTCAATTATTTGAAAGTGTTATCCGACAAGGCCGGAGAGCTTACTTACGATATACAAGTATTCTCTGAGTCCGATCGGAATAAGCCTGCGTTTGAGAGATCCGGTAACAAGATGCTATTTTTGGACAACATGACAGGGACTTTTGACAAGATCCCGATCCGCGGAACTGTCAATCAGGAGATCCCGTTTGCCATCCGTTTTACGG
>NZ_JAJCNB010000113.1:0-269 GCF_020560825.1 Dorea sp. 210702-DFI.3.17 | reverse complement strand
AGGTAACGTCGGTTCATATTCTTGTAACGCTATGATACATGCGTCACTATTAGGTAATCTTCTAAACTCTAATCTCGCATTACCACCATCTGAATCTGAAGCGAGATCTCCACCAACAATTCGATATAAAATTCTCTCATTATTAGAAGCTTTAAAATCTTTACTTAATAATAGTAAGTCCTTATTTAAACACGGCACACTAATCGTAAAGTTATCTTCGTTAAAATCACTATTAACGACATTTAATGTAATTCTATTTAAAAAATTTG
>NZ_JAJCNB010000112.1:0-269 GCF_020560825.1 Dorea sp. 210702-DFI.3.17 | reverse complement strand
CATCGGCTCTTAGTGCCAAGGCATCCACCATACGCTCTTATTAGCATAACCAACTAGCTTTGAAAGCGGGTGACAGGTTCAGAAGACATTTGAGAACTTGTTCTCATAATGGCTTATGATAACTGGAACACATTTGCGTAGCAAATGATAGCGAAACAAGCGAAGCTTGTGAGCTAACCCGCGCAAAGCGTCCTCCCTGCTGTTTCCTTCAAAACTTACACATGCATAGCGTTGCATGCGTTGGCTTCTAGGTCAATTTTTTGGATTCG
>NZ_JAJCNB010000111.1:0-271 GCF_020560825.1 Dorea sp. 210702-DFI.3.17 | reverse complement strand
ACAACATATAATACACAAAGCCCCACGCCTATATATAACAAAAATCTATATAAATAGTACGTGGAGCGTCCAATGTATTATCCAATTGTTGTTTCGAAATTGGGGATTTCCTGAACTTGGATAATGCCTTAACGCTTTACTATAAATCTTCTATTTTTAAAAGACTAATACAAATGTAATAAAAGAAATGAATTCTTTCAAAGGAAATATCTCCTTTTTTAAGGGGTGGCTTAATTTTTCTTCATTAAAAGTCTTAGAATTACTGCCTGCC
>NZ_JAJCNB010000110.1:0-271 GCF_020560825.1 Dorea sp. 210702-DFI.3.17 | reverse complement strand
CCAAACGCCAATCCGTTCAGGCTCTCCGAAAGCGTCCGCCCATGCGCCTGTCAGCTTGAGCGTTTCTTTCTTCATGCTTACTGCTTCTGTTACCGATAATGCCCGTGCCATAAATCAATATCTGAAATCTGTAAAATGAATAATCACTCCCTCGAATGTGTTGGAGGTCTTAAAAAACCAGCTCACGAAATCATCGAGAGTCATCCCGTCATTAGCAGCCAGCTGCTCCACGTTTAGGATACGTTTTCATAGACGGAAAACGTATCCTAAA
>NZ_JAJCNB010000109.1:0-271 GCF_020560825.1 Dorea sp. 210702-DFI.3.17 | reverse complement strand
ATTAGATATTTAATATCTTATCTATATTTCTTATATGCAATTTTCAAGGTACATGACTGATGATTTTTTCAATCATCAAGTGGAGAATACGAGATTCGAACTCGTGACCTCCTGCTTGCAAGGCAGGCGCTCTCCCAACTGAGCTAATCCCCCATATTTAATTTCCTCAACCTATGAGCTTTTTCAAAGGTCTGGGCTTAAGTGGACTCGAACCACCGACCTCACGCTTATCAGGCGTGCGCTCTAACCAGCTGAGCTATAAGCCCATCTT